>JABUUE010000038.1:0-15351 GCA_021443335.1 Bacteroidaceae bacterium | reverse complement strand
AACCCTGGACACCCTGATTAAGAGTCAGGTGCTCTACCAACTGAGCTACAAGCGCATCATTAAGCGTGCTTTCAAGGATTTTCTGACCTGAAATTCTTTGTTAGCGGGCGCAAAGGTACGACATTTTGCAGAACTGACAAAAGGTTTTTGCGGTTTTTTATTTGTTCTGTTGTTTTGATGGTCTGTTTTTTAGACTTATGTCAATGTTCAAATTTCGCAACCTACTCAATTTGAGTCAATATCTATTCCTCGTCAGGCTCAAGATTGTCGATGTCGATAATTCGCAGTTCGCAGGCGCGTGTTACAAGTCGTGTGGCGTTGATGCCAATTCCGAAATTGCCTGAAGGGAAGAGCTTCTGAACAAGTTCGTTCTGACGCTTCTCGAGACTCTTCACGCCGAAAGGCATGCCGCGGAGGTTTGTTATCTGCTCCTTGGTGTAGCCGAGGGCGAGATGGCGCAGGAAACGCTCGTCATACTCGTCGATGTCGTAGTTGACTAAAGCGTCGCCGCGGAGCATCTCGGTGTTGACACTGCGCTTGTAGCGTTCTATTATCTTGTTCATAATAGGCTGGTTGAACACCATGCGCTTTCCTTTCATGACAGCGATAACATCGTTGCGCGTGAGCAATTCGCCGCTTTTAAGTGATATTCCGTCGCAGCCGGCGTCGAGAACATCCACCCATAGCTTCTCGTTGAGAATCTCGCCGGTGAAGATGATGACCTTCACGTTAGGGTATTTCTGCTTGCATTCGCGGCAGATGTCAACGCCGATAGTTGTTGAGCCGCCAAGACCGAGGTCAAGCAGCACGAGGTCTGGCTGGTTGGTGTTTATCTGTCGCCAGAATTCGGTTTCGTTCTGTGCTGTGCCGATGATGTCGGCTTCTGGGATTTCTGACCTGATAAGGCCTTCTGTGCCTTTGAGCTCGAGAGGCACATCTTCCACGATTATTATTTTGAAAGCATCCATATATTTGGGGTTTGGGGTTTGGGGTTCGAGGGTTTTCGAGTTTTCGGGCGGGCGCGCTCTTTTTCTTCGAGGTTTCGAGGTTTCGATAATTCGAGGTTTCGAGATTTCGGAATTTAACCGCGCCCGCCTCGAGTTTTCGAAATTCAATTACAGCGTCCCTTTTGTTGATGGCAGGTTGAAGTTGTAGATGTCGCGGCGGACGGCGTTTTTTATTGCGCGGGCGAGGGCTTTGAAGATTCCTTCTATTTTATGGTGTTCGTTTTCTCCTCTCGCCTTTATATAAAGGTTCATTCGTGCGGCATCGGAAAAACTTTTGAAGAAGTGGAGGAACATTTCTGTTGGCATGTCTCCCACCTTTTCACGCTTGAATTCCGCGTCCCATACAAGCCATGGGCGACCTCCGAAATCAAGTGCCACCTCGCATTGGCAGTCGTCCATAGGCAGGAAATAGCCGTAGCGTTCTATGCCGCGTTTGTCGCCGAGTGCGTTCAAGATACATTCGCCGAGTGCTATTCCTGTGTCTTCTATGGTGTGGTGCTCGTCAACGTTAAGGTCGCCGTCGGTGTGGATATGAAGGTCGAGATTGCCGTGCTTGCCTATTTGTTCCAACATGTGGTCGAAGAAGCCGAGCCCCGTTGAGATGTCGCATTTGCCTGAACCGTTGAGGTCAACGGAAACCTTAATCCGCGTCTCTTTGGTGTTGCGCTCGACAGTGAACTTTCGTTCGCCGGCAAAAAGAATCTCTGCGATATCATCCCAGCCGAGAGTGTCAGAAAGTATGAGCGACTTGCATCCAAGGTTTTCTGCAAGTCTTGCGTCTGTCTCTCGGTCGCCTATGACATAACTGTTTGCAAGGTCGTATTCCGGATTGTTGAGATATTCCGTGAGCATTCCTGTTCCTGGCTTGCGGCAAGGGTGGTTGTCTTCCGGAAAATGACGGTCGATATGGATATTGTCAAACACAACGCCTTCGCTTTCAAGAGTTTGAAGAACGAAGTTGTGTGTTGGCCAGAAAGTGTCTTCTGGATAAGAGTCTGTGCCAAGACCGTCTTGGTTGCTGACCATGACAAACAGGAAGTCTGTCTTTTCCCGTATGAACGACAGGTTCTTGAATACTCCTTTCTTGAATTTCAGCTTTTCCCAGGCGTCAATCTGTTCGTCTTCAGGTTCCTCAATGAGGGTTCCGTCGCGGTCTATAAATAATATCTTTTTCATAAAAGGGGGTACAAATTTGTTTTATGTTATATTGTCAGTGTTCCGCCAATCCATTCAGTGAAAGGCTGTTCTTCGGTAAACTCAAACACGCGGTTGATGTTTCCATTGTCGTCGTATTCCACTATGGCTTGGTGATATTCTTTTCCGTTATATATTATTTTGCTGTATGCTTTACGTTTCATTAATGGCTGAAAATGTGTAAGCTAAAATGACTGAAAATGTGTAAGCTAAATTATAGAACCCTACCTAAAATCGTTTTGTTGCACGGTCCATCTCGCGGCGGTCTTCCTTCTCTTTTAATGTCTGCCGCTTGTCGTACTGCTTCTTTCCTCGCGCAAGGGCTATGTCAACCTTCGCCCTTCCGTTCTCGTCGATGAAGACGAGGGTGGGAATGAGTGTGTGGCCCACCGCCTTGAGTTCCTCTTTGAGATGGTAAATCTCCTTTTTCTTCAGCAGCAGTTTGCGGTCGCGCTTTGGGGCGTGGTTTGAGAATGAGCCGTAGAAATAAGTCGAGATGTTCATTCCTTTCAGCCACACCTCGTTGTTGTGGATATAGCAGTATGTGTCAACAAGCGAAGCCTTGCCGAGACGGATGGATTTTATCTCTGTGCCGGTCAGTACGATGCCTGCTGTGTATTCATCGACAAAGAAATAGTCGAAGGCAGCCTTCTTGTTGCGTATCTGCACAGGACTTTTCTTCCTCAATTCTTGTTGTTCCTTGTTCATAGATTTATTATGTTGCCGGAATATTTGCAGACTTGCTTTCGGTGGGTTACAAATATCACGGTCTTTGTCTGTTCTGCGAGTATGTTGTTTAGTAATTGTTCTTCTGTGTCCATGTCAAGGGCGGATGTTGCCTCGTCGAATATCATCAGAGAGCCGTCTCTGAGTAATGCTCGTGCAATAGCTATTCTCTGCGCTTGCCCTTCTGACAGTCCGATGCCGTCTTCAGATATTTCCGTGTCAATGCCTTCCGGCAGCTCGTTGACAAAATCGGCGCAAGCAGTGGCCAGTGCTTTTTGCATCTCTTCTTCCGTGGCGTTCAGGCTGCCAAGCAGAAGGTTGTCGCGTATGGTGCCGCTCATCAGTGTGTTGCCTTGTGGAACATAGATGATGTTTATGCGGTGGAGCGGTGACAACTTCTCCTCTGTTTGGTTGTTGTATATTGTGATGTTTCCTGCTGTGGGGTGGATGAGGGCAAGAATCATTCTCAGGAGCGTTGTCTTGCCAGAGCCTGTCTCTCCGAGAATCACGTTGCAGGTGGCGGGCTTGAAGTCGATTGTCAGGTTGCTTATCACCTCCTTGTTCTGTTCGTCGTCAGGGTAAGTGAAGGAGACATTGTCAAATCTTACGCCGAGTGTTCCTTCCATCTTTCGTGGCTCTCCTTGCTCTTCTAATGGGTTCTTTTCAAGCTCCATAAGGCGCTCTACCGCTGTGAAGACGCTGACAAACTGTGGAACAAGGTTGGTGAGGCTGCGTGCCGGACCCTGTACTTTTGCCACCAACTGAAGGAATGCTGTCATACCTCCAAACGACAATGTGCCTTCAGACATTCGCACTGCCGACCATAGGAAGGCGATGATATAGGTTGTAGAGAACCCGAAGTTCAGCGTGAAGCGTGAAAAGACAGAGAACTTTGTGCGCTTAATCACATTTCTGCGAAGAACGCTGTGCGTGCGTTCCAGTTTGTCAACCATAGCCTCTTCCTTCTCCTGCGTCTTTATAAGCATGCGGTTCTGGATTGTCTCTTGAAGTATGCTTTGCACTTCGGAGTCCGTGTCTCTCACGTCTCTGTTCAATGCCCGCATCTTGCGCATATACAGTTTGCTGGCAAGTATGAATGTCGGCAGCATAATCACAATGATAATCGCCAGTCGCCAGTCCATCGTGCAAAGATAGAGAAATGCGCAGACAAAGAGTGTGGCAACGGAAATAGTGTTGGGAATTGTCTCTGTAAGAAATGTCACGACATGTTGAACATCTGTTTCGAGGCGGTTTATCATGTCGCCGCTGTGCATCTGCCCTTTGCCTTGCCATTCGGACCGCAGAATCCTGTCAAGCATTCGCTGCTGCATTCGGTTCTGTGCCTTCACGCCTAAAATGTTTCGCACCCACACGCCGGTGATGCTCGTTGCATACACGCAGCAGATAAGTGCCGCCATTATTCCGACAGCCACATATATGTTGCCGTCAGTTTCATGGGAGGCAACATCAATGGCGTGCTTCACTGCCCACACTTGTGCCATCTGAATGGCTACGTCTATGAGCCCTAATGAAGCGTTGATGAACGCTTGCAGGCGGTTGCCTTTCCATGCGTTCCATAGCCATTTTATTTCTTGCCTGTACATATAGGTTATTCAAGTTTCGCAAGTGCTCAACTTTCGTTAGGTTTTAAGGTTAAAGGTTGGAGGTTATGAGGTAATTCCACCTTAAACCTACAACCTATAACCTTAGACCTTTAACTCAAACTTGAGCTTGCGAAAGTTTAGTAAGTTATGCAAAGTTACGATTAAGCGAGAGAAAATTCAAATAAAGTTTACTTTAATTTGTTTTTCCGAGCGTGAGTAAGTTATGCAAAGTTACGATTAAGCAATAACAATATATGGAAATCTGTGCGTGTTTTTATTGTTGAGCATGAGTAGCTTGTGCAAAGTTTGATTAGAGTCAATAACAGCACATGCTTTCATGTGAATGCATGTGCTGTTTAAGGTGTGTTCTATAAATTAGCTTGAGGCATTTTTGAGAGTTATTATTTCTCAGAAATAATCTTTATGTTCCCTGTAATGCCGGCAGGGATGGTGGTCTTTTCTGCCCTGCGATATTTGCCGTTAGTCCATATATTAGGGAAAGGCGGTGTGCCGAGGTCGTTGCCGAGCAGTGCGTTCGCCCAGGTGTTTACAACGGAAATTTCAACCTTGTTAACACCTTTGTTCACGGCGTTTGTTATGTCCACCTTATAAGGTGCAGTCCAGACGGTTCCACAGTTCACGCCGTTCACGATGACTGTTGCTATGTTGTTCACGTTTTCAAGGACAATGTATGTTCTTTCTGGTTGTGAGTTTTTGTTGACTTGGCTTTTTTTCTTCCTTACAGCGGGTTTTATCTTGAACTCTGTGCTGTATGTGGCGTGACCTGAATAGTATTTTATTTCAGGTTCATCGTAAGTTGTCCAGTCTTTTAGTTCGGCTGTTTTGATGTTCTTTCCTGTTGTTTCAAAGAGGATGTTCCAGTCAGATGCGGTGATGTCTGCAATTTCATTGGATGATGTTGGCAATGTTATCGCATTGTTGTCAACCTCGTCAGAGAGAATAAGGAATCGGGACTCTCCGTAATTCAATGTTATATCCTCTATGTCCTTGTATGTCTTGTCGTTAACAGCATCATAGATGTAGGTGTATGCGCGCTTGGCACGAGGCTTAAGTTCGGCGATGTTAAGGGTAATAGCACTCTTGCTTTGGTTGCTGAGGAAATATATATCTTTATCATTTCCTGTTCGGTGAGTGTAGTCAATGCCTTCGGGCAGTACGATGTCTTGTGGTATGCCCAACTCGTCAAGGGTGGCTTTCGTCCAAGGTTTGTCTATTGTGATTGCTCCTTCCGCTTTCAATTTTTCAATGATGTCTGTGGCGGTGTTGATGTTGTTTGGGTTCATCGGTCTCGCCTGTGGAACAAGCAGAACGGAGTATTTCATGCCGTATGCGGTATGTATCTTGCCGTTTACGACTTTCGCAGTGTTCAGTACATCGTGGTTGAACGAATCATAATGATAACCGTGGAGAGGATTGGTGAAGTCGTCTGCCTTTACCATGTTCTTTGTGTGGTTAACGCCGACAGGAGAGACCTCCATCGGAAGTCCCTTGTTTGCTAATCTTTCTTGCTCCTGCTTAATATTTTCCTGCCCGAAAAGACCTGATAGCGAGTTTGTTAGTCTGTTAGGGATAATGCTTCTGCGTGGCATCTCGTCGCCGATGTAAGCGGCGATGTCAACGACAGGCTTGCCATATTGCAGCAGTTTCTGACAACGGTAGATGTATTTGTTTACCTCTGCCATTTCTCTCCACCATGTGTTGTCTCTCTGGAAGAAGGTGCCTATGCCGTCAAGCGTCATTCCAGGCTTCTTGTCAAGGTATGGATTGTGGGTCATCACATGGAAGACAATACTGTTTATTCCGACACAGAAATTCCTGTCGAGTAGAGGCTTTAGCATGGCGGGATGCTCGTCCCATGTGCCACGAACCTCGGTGAAACCTTCTGCCTGAATGATGTTTTTTCCGTAGATATGCGCTCCGCTCACAGCATCAAGCATGTCGTTTGGCTTGTCGTGTGTGGGTGAGTTGAGCCAGAACTCGCCCATTGGGATGTCTGCATACTTGTAGTGCTGCAGTCCATCGCTGACCATTGTTGGAGCAACGCATTCTGTTGACAGTTGCACACCGTATTCTTGTGCGCAGTCTTTTGCAACAGTGAAGAACACATCGCTGATGAGTTCACCGATGGTTGTGCGAATGTCTCGTAGCACCGCGTCTGACTTTTCCACTGATTCAACAGGCACACCGGCGTAAAGCAGCAGCCATTGGTTGAGGTCATATCCGCGACGTTTCTGAAATTCGTCAGCAAAATTTTCGGACCAGTTTTGTGAACCGCATTCCCAACTGTCAACATGCAGTCTTGTCAGCACCTTCTTTGCTGTGGCTTTCGGTACATGGTTGTAAATCTTTGCAAACCAATTGTCAAACTGCTTGCGCACTATCTGCTTGTTGAATTTGTCGCTTTCAGGACCTTTGCCTCCGCCGCCAGTGGCATTGCTGTGGCCTGTGCTTGCGTAGCCTATGCGGACGATGTGCCAGCATTTTTCGTTTTTCAGCTGCTTGCGGAGTTTCTTATCCTTTATATTATTAATGTATAGGACTCCGTTGTCGAAGTATTCTGTGAGATTTATTATCTCGCTTTGTTGAATACTCTCCGTGTTGAAATCGTGCTTTTCCTTTGATACTCTCCACGCTACGCCCGATTTCCCCTCATAACCGTCTATGACAGGCTCTGAAGAAAGGATGAGGTTTGCTATTTTCAGTGATGGCTTCCATTTTGCTGCGTCCATATCTTCCGCTCCGGGATTGCTCCCTTTTGGGTCCCAGTGAAACTTGAAAAACCTTGCTGTAGTGGCAGGCATAGAGTAGGTGGCCTGAGCGTCGGTGTTCTGCCAACCTTGTCGTGCTGGCTCAATATTACAAACTTTTTTGTAGTCTTTTCCGTCATTAGACGCATAAATTTCCCAGCGGTGGGCTTGAATATTGTTGCCGCCAGTAACAATCTTCACGCTTCGCAATGTGTAGGGGGTGTCATACTCCATGACAACATCTGCAGGCTCTGATGCCTTAAAAGGGAATTCTACAGACGATTTGGGCTTTCTTGCGTCGGAGAATTTTGCTGGATATGCAAGGATAGCAATGTCGCGATAGAAACCGTATGTGTTGCCTGCGTATGGCGAGATTGCCATCGTCTTGCCCATTGTGGCTACTGTATCGCTATACACAATTCTTTTCATTGATTCTTCCGGCTTAATCCACGGGCCGCCAGCAAGGGCAAATCCGTCAGAGATGTGTATCCCCATCTCCAGACCAAGTTTCTCGGATGTGGAATAAACCCTGTCAATCATCTTCCACCATGTCGGTGATAGTTGTTCTGCATCGCCTTTGTACAATGGTATTCCGCGCTCGTTCTTCGGAATATCGTTCTTTCCTTTTATCGGCATAAGATAAAAGCCTGCAATGTTGGCGTCCTTCATAGCTTGAAGGTCTGCCTCAATTCCTGCTTCGCTTACCTCACCGTACATCCAATACCAGAAAGTCCATGGCTTTGCTGTGTCTGCGGCGAATGTCTTGCTACAAAAGATTATGGCGCACAAACATGGGAGTATGAGTGTTAGAAACTGTGTGAGTTTTCTTGTTTTTCTTTCTGTTCTTTTCATGGTTCAATCATTATTCAGATTGCAAAGTTACGATTAAGCGAGAAAAATACAAAATAAATTTATTTATTTTTATTTTCGAGCGTGAGTAACTTATGTAAAGTTATGATTAAGCAAGAGAAAAACAAAATAAATTTATTTATTTTTATTTCCGAGCGTGAGTAACTTATGTAAAGTTACGATTAAGCGAGAAAAATACAAAATAAATCCTCTCTTTTTTGTTTTCAATCACAAAAAAAGAAGGCTTACGACATTTGCCATAAGCCTTCTTTTGGTCGAGGTGACAGGACTCGAACCTGCGACAGCCTGGTCCCAAACCAGGAACGCTACCAACTGCGCTACACCTCGTTTTCGTTTTGCGGATGCAAAGGTATAACTTTTTTAGTTATTAATGGCTAATGATTAATGGTTATTTGCGGAAATGTGCGTTGTTCTTGATTAAAAGCAAAATCCGAAACGCCAATAATCATCAGTCATTAGCCATTAGTTATAGATTAGTGTTTATTTGTTGTTGATTTATTCGGTGTTATCGTTTCACCTGGAATTAATAAATCTTCATTAAACAATAATCATTTGATTATACCTTGCTCTATAAATATCTGTTTCAGTATCTGTACGCTTCGCTCAACCTGCTCTTTTGTGTGTGTTGCCATAAGTGCATAGCGTACAAGTGTGTCTTGTGGTGCGCATGCTGGTGGTACAACAGGGTTGATGAAAACTCCACGCTCAAAGGCGAGTGCTGTTACAAGGAATGTCTTATCTATATCGCGTACATATAAAGGTATAATTGGACTCTCTGTATCTCCAATCTCAAATCCCTCTTCCTTAAAGCGTTTGAGGGCATAGTCTGTTACATCCCACAGTCTCTCTATGCGCTCTGGCTCTTCCTGGATGATATGTAGTGCCTCAAGTGCTGCTGCTGTTGCGGCAGGAGTGTTTGATGCGGAGAAGATGTATGTGCGGCAGGTGTGGCGGAGGAAGTTTATTGTATCGCTGTCAGCGGCAATGAAACCGCCGATGCTGGCGAGAGACTTAGAGAATGTTCCCATAATGAGATCTACTTCATCTGTAAGTCCGAAATGGTCGCAGACACCTCTACCTTGGCGGCCGAATACTCCAATGCCGTGTGCCTCATCGACCATGATAGAGCAGTTGTACTTGTGCTTCAGTTCAACAATCTTTGGCAAGTTGCAGAGGTCACCTTCCATTGAGAAGAGACCATCAACGACAATCAGTTTTACAGCATCGTAGGGAAGTCCCTGAAGAATGTTCTCAAGGTCTTCCATATCGTTGTGCTTGTAGTGTAGCTGTTTAGCGAATGAAAGACGGCGACCGTCAACAATGCTCGCATGGTCTCTATCGTCGCATATAATATAGTCGTTTCGTCCAACGACCATTGCTATAACACCTGCATTAACAGAGAATCCAGTTGAGAAACATAATGTTTCTTCCTTTCCTATAAATTCTGCTATTTCTTTTTCTAATTGTACGTGCAGGTCAAGTGTTCCATTAAGGAAACGGCTTCCCGCACAGCCTGAACCATATTTGTCAAGCGCAGCCTTTGCGGCATCGATTATCCTCTGGTTTCCCGTCAGGCCTGTGTAAGCATTCGAACCGAACATAAGAACCTTATGACCACCCATTTCTACCTCTGTGTCCTGGTGGCTTGTGATAGCGCGGAAATAAGGGTAGATGTTGGCCTCCATGAACTTTTGCGGCTCACGGTAGTTCTTATATCTTTCTTGTAATTGTCCCATATTTTTAGGTCAAAAAATGATATTTTTTAAAATTCGGCTGCAAAGTTACGATTTTTTTTCTTATTATTACTAAAATTGACGAAAAACTATCTAAAATGCAAAAAATATGATTTGTTTTGTTTCTCTTGATGGAAAAATTGTACTTTTGCGGCATAAAAGGCGCGAAATTAGGTTATGAAAACTATACTCTTCATTCTAAATCCTATCAGTGGCACTGTGAATAAGGAGAATATAGCGCTTCTTATAGAGGAGAATATTGATAAATCGAAATTCGATTACTCTATTCAATACACAGAATGCGCGGGGCATGCGGAAGAGATTGCCCGTAAAGCTGCTGCTGATAAGGTAGATGTTGTTGTTGCAGTGGGTGGTGATGGCACTGTAAACGAGGTTGCACGCGGTATAATAGATACCGATACAGCGCTTGCAATTATCCCATGTGGCAGTGGCAATGGATTGGCACGCCACCTTATGCTTCCCTTGTCAGTTAAGGATGCGATAAGTATTATCAATGAATTTGAGGTTCATAGGCTCGACTATGGGGTGATTGACGGTCATCCTTTCTTGTGTACTTGTGGTATGGGCTTTGATGCTTTTATTGCAGAGAAATTCGCAAGTGCAGGTAAACGAGGTTTGATGACATACGTTGAAAAGATATTCAAGGACGGTCTTTCGTATGAGTCTGAGACCTACTCTTATTCCATTGACGGTCAGGAGCCTGTTGAGAAGAAAGCGTGGCTTATATCTTGTGCCAACGCTTCTCAATATGGCAATAATGCGTACATAGCACCACAAGCGTCGATGAGGGATGGCGAACTTGATATCGTGGTTATGGAACCGTTCAACCTGCTTAATGCTGTGTCAGTGAACATGGAGATGATAAACAAGACCCTTGATAAAAACTCAAGGACATCCATGTTCAAGGGAAAGTGCGTAACAGTAACACGTGAGAAGCCTGGCTTTATACACTTTGATGGCGAGCCTGTCATGGCGAATGAAACAGTTGAGGTGCATCTTGTGGAGCAAGGTATAAATGTTGTGGTCAATGGAAACGCGGATAAAAGCAAACGTCGTCCGAACATGTTTCAAAATGCTATGAGTGAGTTCTTTAACGATGTAGATACATTACAGAGGGCAATCACGGAAAAACGCAAAATAATACAGCAAGATATTGTGGAGAAGGGAAAAACCATTCATAGGAAGAATCAGGATTTGTTAAGTAAGTTGACTGGAGGAAATACCCACATTGACTAATGACTAACTCATAACTTTGGCTTTGAGACATTCAAGGTTATGAGTTAGAACTTAGGAACATGGATAAGATATATTTAAAGACAGAAGATGAGATAGAACTGATGCGCCAAGCAAACCGCTTGGTGGCAATGACATTGGAGGAGTTGTCCCATTGGATAAAGCCTGGTGTCAGTACGCTCAGGCTGGATAAGGTGGCGGATGAGTTTATTCGCGACCATGGTGCTGTCCCTACTTTCAAGGGTTTTCCGAATCCTTATGGTCATCCGTTTCCGGGGAGTATATGCACTTCTGTTAATGACTGTGTTGTTCACGGAGTGCCGTCTTCCCAAAAGATACTTTCTGACGGCGATATTGTTTCCATCGATTGCGGAACTACCCTCAATGGCTTCTGCGGTGATTCGGCATATACTTTTTGTGTCGGTAAGGTTAGCGAGGATGTTCAACAACTGTTGAACACTACGCAGGAAGCTCTTTATGAGGCAATAAATGTGGCTGTTGTGGGGGCAAGGTTGGGAGACATTGGCCATTGTATTCAGAACTATTGTGAGACGAGGGGATATGGGGTCGTGAGGGAACTTTCTGGACACGGCATAGGAAGGGATATGCATGAGGCTCCGCAGATAAACAATTTTGGCACGAGACATAAGGGTGTGCTTTTACAAGAAGGTATGTGCCTTGCCATAGAGCCTATGATAACCATGGGCAACCGCCAGATATTTCTTAATGAGGCTGACCGATGGGCAATACATACGAAAGACAGACGACCCGCTGCGCACTTTGAACATACGATAGTTGTGAGACGGGGAAAGGCACAGATATTGTCCATTTTGTAATAAAATGAAACATTTTTGGGCGGAAAAATATTAAATTGTTTTGCTCTTTAGTGGAAAAGTTGTAATTTTGAACCCGATATTTGAGGCGTTTCGTTAGCTCCAAATTAATCATTAAACATTAAATAATAAAAAATAAACAATAAACAATAATTTCATGACACTAACACAGGTTTCAGTTTTCATTGAGAACAAGTCTGGTCGTACAGGCGAAGTGGCAAGGATACTTGCGGAAAAGAATATCAATGTTCTTGCTTTCAGTATCTCCGACGGACATGAGTTCGGTATTTTCCGACTTATCATCAATGAGGTGGCAAGGGCTGTTAAGATTCTTAAAGCGGCAGGTTTTGCTGTTATGACAACAGAGGTTTTTGCTGTTGACTGTCCAAACACTCCAGGCTCTTTGGCAAAAATTCTTGGAGATTTGACAACAAACAATATCTCTGTTGACTATATGTATGCTTTCCAGTACGAAGACATCTCAAAATCCATCATCCGTGCGAAGGATATGGTGGCATGTAAGGAAGTTTTGAAGAAATGCGGTTGGTATTAAAACAGCCTGCACGCCTTTATTTCAACCAAACTAAACTATGCTTGATTATTTTAAGAATGACCATTTTGCCTATGGGGCGGGATGCGAACTGAAGGAGATTTCTGACGGTTTCGCAATGGCTGTTCTGACTGTAGAGAAAAGGCATCTTAATGCTGGCGGTGTTTGTCAGGGCGGAGCGATATTCACTCTTGCCGACCTTGCTTTTGCTGGTGCTGTCAACAGTCACGGTCAACTGTCGTTTTCCGTAAACAGTAATATCTCAATTTTTAGTTCAGCAAAGGAAGGCGATGTGCTCACTGCTGTTGCCAGAGAGACTGTAAACCATCCGAAGATACCTTTCTGTGAGGTTAATATTACAAATCAGGACGGTAATCTTATAGCTACATTCACAGGACAAGCGTACAGGAAAAATGTTCCTTTCCCTCCTACAAACTGATATTGTCTGGGCTAATCCAGAAGCCAACAGAAAGGCAGCAGAGCAAATGATGCTCTCCGCAAAGAGAAGTGACGTGTATATTCTGCCAGAAATGTTCTCAACAGGATTTGCTACACAGCCAGAAGGCATAGCAGAACCGGAGAACAATGCTACTCTTGTGTGGATGAAGCAGATGGCGGACCACTTGGATGCCGCTATCTGCGGTAGTGTCGCTGTTTGCCGACAATCAAACGCAAATGAGCAATCGGAATATTTTAATCGTTGTTATTTTGTGAAGCCTGGTGGCGAGGTTTCTGTCTATGACAAGAAACACTTGTTTACTTATGGCGGCGAAAATGTTCATTTTGTAGCGGGCGACAACATCTGCAAGGTAGAATGGCGTGGTGTTACGTTCAATATATGTATATGTTACGATTTGCGTTTCCCGGTATGGTCGCGTAATGTCGCTTCTTCTACTTATGATGTTCAGATATATGTGGCTAACTGGCCTGAGAGCCGCCGCTTTGTATGGGATACATTGCTACGTGCTCGTGCCATTGAAAACCAATGTTTCGTGGCTGCTGTGAATAGAGTGGGGGATGACCCCGTATGTCATTATAATGGCGGTTCGTGCCTCATAGATGCTTATGGCAAAACCGTCGGTGAGTGTGAAGATGGAAAGCCTGGAATTGTTACAGTGGAATTAGACTTAGATAAACTTAAAAAGTTCAGGGAGAAATTTCCTGTATTGAAAGACCAAGACGCTTGGCAGATAAAATAATATCTTCGAGTCCACGAAATATCGAATCTCCAATCCTCGACATCTCGACTTTTCGACTTTCTGAATCTTCGAAATCTCTGAAAAAATAGAAAAATAGAAAATTGTTAATTTTTTAATAGTTAAATAGTAAATTGTCAAATAGTAAATAATATTATGATTTTCAACAAAGAACGCGAGTGCATGTCTCGCGAAGACCTCCGAAAACTCCAAAGTGAGCAACTTGTAAAGATTGTGGCTCATGCCTACAACAATGTTCCTTTCTACAAGAAAAAGATGGATGACCTTGGTGTAAAGCCTGAGGACATCAAGTCTATTGACGATATAACAAAACTGCCTTTCACAACTAAGCAGGACCTTCGCGACAATTATCCTAACGGACTGTTTGCAGTTCCTAACAGCGAGATTGTCCGTCTCCATGCTTCTTCTGGCACCACAGGAAAGCCTATCGTGGCAGGCTATACCGCTCATGATATTGACAACTGGGCGGAAGGTGTGGCTCGTTGTCTTTCAGCTTATGGTGCATCTAAGGAAGACACTATTCAGGTTTCTTATGGCTACGGCTTGTTCACTGGTGGACTGGGCGCACATGATGGTGCTACTAAACTCGGTGCAACTGTGCTTCCTACAAGTTCTGGTAACACTGCCAAACAGATAATGCTTATGCAGGATATAGGCTGCACCGGTATTTGCTGCACTCCTTCTTATGCCCTGTATCTTGCGGAGGAGATAAACAAGAGTGGTGTGCGTGACAATATAAAATTGAAGTTTGGTGCTTTCGGCGCTGAACCTTGGACTGAGAATATGCGCAAGGAACTGGAGGAGAAACTTGGCATAAAGGCTTATGATATTTACGGACTGACGGAGATTTCTGGTCCTGGTGTGGGCGGCGAATGCGAGTGTCAGGACGGCACACACCTTTGGGAGGATATGTTCTATCCGGAGATTATCGACCCTGTAACCACCGAGCAATTGCCTGCAGGAACAGAGGGTGAACTTGTTTTCACTACCCTTGACAAGTGGGGAATGCCAATGCTTCGCTATCGTACCCGCGACCTTACTCATCTGAACTATGAGCCTTGTAGGTGTGGCCGTACAGCGGTGCGTATGGGACGTATTCTTGGTCGTAGCGACGATATGCTCATCATTCGTGGTGTCAATGTGTTCCCTTCACAGATAGAGAGCGTGTTGCTTGAGATTCCTGAGTTCCAAGGACAGTACTTCATTACTGTTGACCGCGTGAACAATGTGGATACATTTGATATTGATGTTGAGCTCCGTCCAGAGTACTATTCTGATGATATGAACGCCATTGTCGCACTCCGTAGCAAGCTGCAAGGCCGTCTTCAGAGTGTTCTCGGCATAAAACCAACCTTGCATATTGTTGAGCCTAACAGCATTGCACGCTCACAGGGCAAGGCAAAGCATGTTATAGACAAGCGATTGCTTAAATAAGAATACAAAAAAGGTGATGTGTTTCACAATAGAACACATCACCTTTTTCTTTAACCCAAATAGTTCATTCAAAATTAACCCAAAAAGTTACTTCCTTACAGTCAGTGACATCATTATCTATCTGATAGAGGAAAGTTCTTTGCAAGCAAAGCGGCAGAGCC
>JABUUE010000037.1 GCA_021443335.1 Bacteroidaceae bacterium | reverse complement strand
GTGCCTTGTCGCCTTCGTGGACATAGCCACATACTTTACATTTGAATTTAGCCATAGTCTTATTTACTATTTAACCATTTACAATTTTCTATTTCTTTTCTATTGGGTCATTGTCTTATTTAATAATTCTTCTTTTACCCCTGAACTATCTGAGAATAATAGAGGAATATCTGAATAGAGGAATGATAAAATCACAACAATAGTAAATTGTATAATAGTAAATGAGTTTATTATTTAATGTTGGCGCGCTTAGCACGCTTTGTTATGTTGCGGTTCACTACGCAGAAGTCAATGAGCGGAGCAAACATGTTCATAAGCAAGATGGCGAGCATCATGCCCTCTGGATAACCTGGGTTCATGACGCGTACAGTCACTGCCACAAGACCGATGAGCAGACCATAGACATATTTTCCGCAGTTGGTGCGGCAGGAAGTAACAGGGTCTGTAGCCATGAACACTGCACCGAAGCAGAATCCGCCGAGAATGAGGTGCTCCCACCATTCGATGGTTGTCATGCCGAGAGAGCTGAATATCATGCCGGCAAAGGCGCCGCCAAGGAATACGCTCAGCATTGTGCGCCATGAAGCGATGCCTGTTATCAAGAGGATGATGGCGCCGATGCCGATAGCCACTACTGAAGTTTCACCGATAGAGCCGGGGATAAGTCCTATGATGGCGTCGCAAGGACAAGCGTTGTAAGTGCCTGCTGCAACCTCTGCAAGTGGGGTAGCGGCAGTGAATGTGTCAGGCAGCTTGTTGCCGAGACCGAAGATGGTGTCGTTGGCAATCCATACCTTGTCGCCGCTCATCATTGAAGGATAAGAGAAGAAGAGGAATGCGCGGGCAATAAGTGCAGGGTTGAAGATGTTCATACCTGTTCCGCCGAATATCTCTTTGCCGAGAACTACCGCGAAGGCTGTTGCTATGGCAAGCATCCACAGTGGGCAGCCTACAGGGATAATCATCGGGATAAGGATACCTGATACGAGGAAACCTTCGTGAATTTCCTCACCTTTCCATTGTGCCCATGCAAACTCTATGCCCAAGCCGACAGCATAGCTGACGATAATCTTTGGCAGTACGGCAAGGAAGCCATAGAGGAACATGTCAAACCAACAAGCGTCAGTCACGCCGGCAGCGGTGTAGTTCTGGTAGCCGATGTTGTACATTCCGAACAGCATCGCTGGCATAAGAGCTATTACCACCATACTCATGATGCGCTTTGAGTCGATGGCGTCGTGTATGTGTGAGCCTCTCTTTGCCGTCTCGTTAGGCACGAACATGAATGTGTCGAAGCCGTCGAAGAAGCTGCGTAGGTAGGGGAACTTGCCACCCTTCTCAAACTGAGGTTTCAGTTTGTTTCTCAGATTTACTAATGCTTTCATTATGCGTTCTCCTTTCTCAGCATGTCGAGCGACTGGCGCACTATCTGCTGCAATGGTTGTTTACTTGAACAAACGAACTCAGCGAGGGCAAAATCCTTTGGCGATACCTCATAAACGCCGAGCTGCTCCATCTTGTCGATGTCTTGTGCTATCATGGCTTTCAGGAGATATTCCGGGAAGATGTCCATTGGGAAGACGCTGTCGTATTCGCCCGACATTATCATGTGTCGTTCGCCGCCCTTTATTCTCGTGTCAAGGTCGTACTCTTTCTTGCCTTGTAGCCAAGAGAAATAGCTGCGGTTTACGGAGAAGTCTTTGAAGCGCGGCATTATCCAGCCGAACATTTCGTCAGGACAAGAGTTCTCTGGGATGGCAGTCACGCATGAACTGTTTGCCCACAGATAGTCGTCCTTGCATGAAAGGTTGCCTGTCAGCGGGTTGCCGTTTATCACGCGCACGTTCTCTGTGTTAGAGAGTTGTCCTTTTAGTATCTCGCTGAGGCTCTGACCGATGACAGTCTTTACGTGGCATGGATTCTCCGTTGCGCTGCCTGCTACGGCGATGATGCGTGAGAAATCCACTTTGCCTGTGTTCACGAGGCGGCCAATGAAGACTACTGCCATTGGGTCAACAGTCCATACTACCTCGCCCTTGTTCACTGGGTCAAGGTGGTTTGCCTGTACGCTGACATTGCCTGCTGGGCATTTGCCTTCAAACACAGCCTTCTCAACATTCTGCATGTCGGCAACCTTTGTCTGTAGCTGCTCTTTGTTCATGCCGAGATAGGTCTTTGCTATCCTTGACAGGGCTGTCAGTCCTGCCTGGAAATTCTCGTCCTCGCCCTTGAACTCCACTGCAGGGTCTGCCTCGAGAGGCATGTCGCGGAAGGCGGAAACGAAAATTGCTTTCGGAGTAACGGCAGGGTTAAGCACTACACAGTCGTAAGGCAACTGGTTTACAAATGCCAACATACCGCTCTCAGAGAGCAACTTGATGGTCTCTTCACCTGACATCTTCTGGATGTCTTTCTTGCCGAAGTCCTTCTGCTTCTGTTCCTTGTCTGCCTGAATCTTTATGAGCATCACCTTGCGGCGCTCGCCACGGACAACTTCCGTGACCGTTCCGCTAATAGGGGCTACAACCTTGACAGCGTCGCAACTCTTCGCCTGATAGAGCGCGTCGCCAGCCAAGACCTTGTCTCCCTGTTTTACTAATAGCTTGGGTGTAACACCCTCAAAAGCGGCAGGAACAACAGCAAAATCTTCGCTTAAGGCCACTTCCTTGACAGTCTGTGCTGCCTTGCCTTTCAAGGCAATGTTCAGGCCTTTGCTTAATTTAAAGTATTGTGTCATTACTGTAAAAAATGGATAAATATTTCTTGTTGTATTGTTGCATTTGCATGCAAGCGTATTTAACACCTTACACGCAACAAAGTTAATAAAAATACATAAATTACTTTTCCACTTTTGCCATTAATCGTCATCTTTATGCAATGTTTTCTTTTCGGACAGCTTATTTCGCAAAGTGGAAATATCAAAATTAACGCTTTACAAACTCAATCTTCGCAAGCGAAAGTTGAGTGGGTTGTGAGGTTTAAGTTTAAACCTATAAACCTAAAAAAGTTGAGCAAGTGCTTAACTTTTTTAAGAGTTTGATGAATAAGCCCCCCAAAAGTTATCGTCTAACTTTTGGGGGGCATTGTGTTTTACTTGGTAATCGTTAAACCCTCTAAGTCCATTAGAAAACTATTTGGGTTAAAGACGTTAGTCACTTCACCAATATCTTCTTGTTGCCTACGATATAAAGGCCCTTCTTGGCATTCGCCACGCGCTGACCTGCAATGTTATAGATGGCGTTTGAAGTAGCCTTATTTACTGCTGTTGGTGAGCTTATGCTTGTGCCGCCGTCGCCCCATTCAATGGTGAATGTCTGTTCCCCCTCGTATATTGTTGGCTCAGTCATCGCATCGAGAGCCTCCTTCGAATCTGCACCGTAGAGCACATATTCGCCCTTGAGGGTTATCTTGCCTCCCTTTTCGCTGCCTTCAATAGAGAAAACGTTATTGCCTTCTGCATCTACGGTGTAGAGACGTGTCCACTCGCTCCACTCTGGATACTCATACCAGTTTATCCACCAGAAGAATGCTTCGTTATTGAAACTTGGAACCTCGTCATCGTTGTTGCAGATGCTGTAGGTGCCATCGTCATTCTTCTTCAGTCTCATTTCATACTTGCCCCAATATGTCTTCAGGTCGAGAGAGTAGTCATAGCCTGCAACGCTTGCATCTTTGCATGAGAGTTTTGAAGTTCCTTTGACGTAATTGCCTTCGCCAAGAGTGTAGTTTGCATCGGCAGACCACTTTGTTGACTTGTCGGGTGTGAGGGTGATGATTCCGTACATGTTGAACATAGGCGCTGGAAGCACTGGCAGTTTGAAGCAGAAGCCTGCATAGGCAGCGTCTTCATCGCCCATGACAATCGTGCCATCCTCGTTGATGACAGCCACAACCGGTTCATCGTCGGCAGTCTCTCCCCAACAGTTGGCAAGGAGATAGTCAACAGCTTCTTCGCCCTCGCCCATGCGGTCAACAACCTGCTTTGTGAATGTGATGGTAGATTTGTCAAGGTCCACCTCACCCATGATAGGCATTGTCTCTTTAAGCATGCCGCTCAGCACTACGTGTGTGGCGTCGAGTGCGCTGATTGTAATTTTGATGTCGGCAATCTGTGCACCCATAGGCTTGCGGTTATCCATGTGACGGACATACAGTCCGCAGATGTCGTCAATGGTGATGGCGTTTGCGCAAACGGCGCACACTGCCATGATGAATGTAAGTAAAAGTTTTTTCATAAAGTAATTGTTTTTGTTGGTTAATTATTGTGGTTTTTGTATTTCTCCTTTCAGGACACCGATAAGCATTTCCATTGCTTTGTCAAGTCCGCCACTCAGTCGCATGTTTCCTGCCTTGGTCTGCGCAGCACGTTTTCCGGAATGGAGGTCATCAACGCGCTGCTGCAGGAGCTTTGCCATATCAAGGCGCGAAGACTCGTCGGTGCAGTCTTCTGCCACAGGCTTCGCCCATTTTGCGAGGTCAAGGTCGGTAACGTCATACTTTCCCCAGTATTCGTTCAGATACTTCATATAAAGAGGATAGTCCTTCTTCTTCTCGGCATAGGTGATGAGCGTGCGCAGACGCATCATGTCGATATTCTCCTTGTCTGTACCGCATTCAGCCATCAACTTCTGCCATGCCTCGAACTTCTGCTCGTCGATGGTGGCTGTTCCGTCGCGTTGGTCAATGAGCGTAGCTCCATAGTTGCTGAGAGTTCTTGAAATCTTCATGTCTGCCATCTGCTCACCCACGGCGGCGCGCAACTTCGCTGGATTGTGTGCCACAGCAACGAAAGCCTTGCAGAATGGATTTGTCAGATGTCGCATAAACACGCCACGTAACTGTTCGTCATCGACAAAGGTGTCTTCCTTACCTTCGAGCAACGCTTCTGCCACGAGGTTACATTGGTCACGTTTGTAGGCGGCGTTGAGCGTGCCAAGATATTCTAATAGGAACTTCTCGCCACGTTCGCCGGCGGCAAAGCGTGCGTCCATGTCGCTGCTGCCGTTATCCTGGCTGTTAGCCTTTACTTTCTGTATGAAGTCGTCGGCGTTACTGCCACCAAGGAACCTGCCCACCTCTTTGCCGTCGCCGTTGAAGATGATGAATGTAGGGAAGGCGCTTACCTGCCACCGCTTGAGCAGCTGCGGTCCCTCGCCTTTCTCCATGTCAATCTTCAGTGCCACATGTATGGGGTTCAGAGCCTGGCCAACAGTGGCTTGCGGAAATACTTCGCGCGCCATTTTCTTGCAAGGGCCGCACCACTGTGTGTAGCAATCTACAAACAGCATCTTGCCCTGCTGCTTTGCCTTATCTACGGCCTGCTGCCATGTTGTTCCCTCAGGTAAGAAATCTACGCCCTGAGCGCTCATGCCTACGGCATACAGGACGAGCAATGTTGATAAAAGAAGCTTTTTCATTGTTTTCTGTTTTTTTCGGTATTCCGTTATTCCGTTATTCCAGCATTCCGTTATTCCGGTTATTTTGATTATTATGACGTAACGAGTTCCCATTTCCAGGACATATCCTTGACACGTCCCGGAACATTGTATTCGTATTTCTCTCCGTCAGGCTTTATGCTTCCGTCGGAGAACTTTATCGTGTATTGGTATAGCTTGCCTTGTCCCGTCTTGTTGTTGTATGTTGCTATGTGGAGTACGGCGTTGAGGTTAGGCATCATCATGCTGCGCAATGTCTGATGTTCGAATTTCTGCAGTCTGACGCAGGTTATCTCTTCGTCTGCATTTGGCGCAGTCCATACTGCCTCCGCTTTGTCATTCTTTGTGTAGTATAAACGGTAAAGGGTGTTGCCAGCGCTGTAGAATACATGTGCTCCGGCGTATGAAGATACGAACTGCGTGGCTTGGCGTATGTTCTCAGATGCTGAGATGTTGTAGAGCGCTTGTCCTACATGGTCGTTAGCCTCGCTGGTGAAGTTCGTTTTGAAGTTGGCAATGGCAAGGAAGCGCTCGTCGCCGCGGCTCATAAGCAGATAGTCGTAGTCGTTACGTCCCCAGTCGGCGAGCTCAAGGCGCATACCCACATTGTTCACGTCGAACGGAACTGTGGCATCTTGCGGCGTGAACGATGAGTAGCTGGCTCCGTTGTATGGTACGAAGAGGAAACGCTGGTTGGTCTGGTCATAGACAACGCCGTTGACGAGGTTCATTGTAAAGCCTGCCCATGGAGCTAACTCGCCGTAGTCGCCGATTATGGATGCGCCGAACTTATAGTCGCGCGACATAGGCATGGCGTTAGTGTAGAACTGTCCGTCCATGATGATTTGCTCTCCCTGTATCCAGCCGAAGGGACCGTAATAGTCAATGTGGGTGGGCTTAGGAGTATTGAAGAAGAAATCGCCGATGGAAAGACGCTGCTCGAAGGTGTCGTTATCCACGCCAACCAAAGTATTCTCTGTGGCGAATATGCACTCTGCCGTAGCCATGCTCACCACAGTGCGCAGACCACGTATGGGTTTTCCTGGGATGGGCGCACCATTGGCGGCACTGTATATGTTCCAGAACTCCCTGTTCTTCATGATGTTGAGCTTGACAAGAGGGTTTACCACAAGTCCTACGTCAGATGTGCCGGGATGTGCTGTTGGCTCATAAAGCAGCATCCAACCAGCGGTGATGGCTTCCTCCAAAAGGCAGTTGACCTTGAAGAATGTCTTGATGCCGTTAGCGGGGTTAGTTACGGAGAGCTGAATGATATAGCTTCCGCCAGCCTTTGTCAGCTGTGCGTCAAGACGCCGCTCGTGTCCTAAGGTGTCGATGGCGATGTCGGCGCCAGTGCCAGAGGTGGCTGAATACATTGTCCATACATAGTCGAGCTTACTGTCGTCAGCGGTTTGTCCGTCAACCTTCACCTTCGGCTCAAGCGTCAGACGATCGAAACGGTCCAGAGCGTAGCTGGAACGGATGCCGCAGCCCACGGTATCTACCACCACATCGGGTATGGCGGTGTAGTCATAGTTGCCCTTGTCATCATAACATGAGACGAGGATGAGGGTTGCGAGCGCGTATAAGATATAATGTATAGTCTTCATCGTTATTGCTGTTAGAACGTTACCAGTTCGCCAGTCTCATCGGTTAGTGGCGTCTCGTGACTACTGTTATACATGGCGAGAGCTCCCACAAGCACCTGCCTTATGTAGTTGGCGTATGCGTATGAGAGAGTGTTGGTCTCCTCGTCGTACTTAACCGATTGGTTGAATGTTACGTGGAAATCAACATATCCCGTGTTCTCTATCATGAACTGGTATTTTACGCGACTGTATTTGCCGAAGAAACGCGACAGGTTCATGTATCCGCTTGGCGCCTCGTCCCAGTGGGCAGGTTTCTGCAGACGGTTGTAGAGTTTCACTGTCAGCGTGCTCATCTCCGACGCTCCCGGTGCGAATTCGCCGTTATCCTTCACACGGAACACGAGAGTTCCTTCTTCGCCTTCCTTGGAGAACACCTCGGGATTGGGCAGTTTCGACGTGTCGAAATATATCTTGCCCGTGACGAGTGTTTGTCCTGCAGGTATAGTGTAGGTCTCTGTCTCGCATGCAGCTCCTACCTTCTCGATGTCGCCTTCCACTGCCACTAACTGGAACTGGCGGTCACGGTCAGCGGGGAGTCCCATGACGCGCGCTCTGAATGTGATGTCCTTGCGGCCTTTGTAGTAAGAGAAGTTGTATGTGGCGTTGTCGTAAACCACGCCCTGCTCGCTGCCGAACCATACGTTCAGTGCCGTGTAGTTCTTGTCATACACGGGTGTTTCGTTCTTCTCGCAGGCAGCAAGGCATATTGCCATTAATGCTAATATTGTTTTTCTTATCATCGGCTTCATCTGTTTTGTTCGCGTTCAGCGGCCTCAGTCTCACCCTTAGGCAGAGGGAATGTGTAGGCTTTCTCTGCCACCATGTCCTTGTCGGTGCCGCTTATGTTCGTACGGTTAAGTCGTTTGTAGAAGAAGAACAGCTGTCCTTCTGCTATGAACTCGCGCCTATACTCCGCTGACAGCTCCTGCATGAAGTCGGCAGGTTCGGCGGTCAGTGGTAGTAGTCCGCGCATCTCGCGCAATGTATTCAGGGCTTCCAATCCGCTGCCATCAAGGCGATAATTGCACTCTGCCTCAATGAGTTGCATCTCTCCGAGCTTCACCAATGGTATCTTGTTAGAGTAATAGATGTCGCTGTTCTTCGGCATAGAGTATTTTCTGCAACAGAGCCACTCGCCTGTAACACTTGTTACAAACTGATAAAGGTAGCGGTAGTCGGTAGGCTCGAAATAAGAGTTGAGCCTTTCGGGGGCTATTGTGAAACTTGAAATCTGCGTCTCGGCATTGAAGAAGTTGTCGTCCATAGCCGACATATTGATGTTGTTGAGGGCAAACACATGTTCTGTGGCCATGGCGAAGTCGTTGCCTACCATCATTAGCGAAGGGTTAGCCCATGGGAAAGCGCCGCTCTTCAGTATCACTCTTGCTGCGGCGCGGGCTTCGTCATAGCGTTGCATCCACATCAGCAATCGCGCCTCGAGACCTTTCACCGCATAATAGTTAAGGTGTAGCTGGCGATTCAAGAGATAGCCGTTGTCTATCATCTCGGTTATCTGCTCGCCAGTGAGAATAGGGTCTATTGCCAACAGCGTCTCCGCTTCTTTAAGGTCTGTTAGAACTTTTTCTGCCACCTCATGCACCTTTAGCTGTGGCGATACCTTGCTGGTCATCGTTGTGGAGTAGGGTATAGCGGGCATCTGTCTGTTTTGCTCATAGCTCACGCCGAAGCAACGAAGCAGGTCGAAATGCAGCATAGCTCTTAACGCAAGCGCTTCGCCCTTGATGATGGCGTGGTTATTGTGAGTGAACAGATTCTTGTCGTTGTCGATATGTGCTAACAGATTGTTCACGTTGGCGATGGCGTTGTAGTTGTTGCTCCAGATAGCCGACAAGATGCTCTCGCTGTAGGCAGAGCTGTAGTCGTAGTCTGAAAGCGTCTCATAGCCCGAGGGCGTGTGGTCCCACACTTGGGCGAGGACATCCATAGCTCCGAAGAGCATGTTCTTGGTGTAGGTGTTGTCGCTCACCATCGATGAATAGACACCGGCAAGTGCCTCCTTGTAGCCGTTCTGGTTTGAGAAGAGGTCGGTGTCCTCCACCTGTGCCTTCGGCGACACATCGAGCCATTTGTTGCATGATGTGAGTGTCAGCGCGAGCAGGGAATATATTATTATGTAGTGTTTCATATTGTGTTACAATGTTGCGGTGACTGACAGTGAGAAAGTTCTGGCGTAAGGGTAGTCGTAGCCGCGCTCGGTGCGTACTGTCGAGATATGGAAAACGTCGGTCATGTAGAACGTTACCTTGAGCCTTTCCAAGAATGAGTTCTTCAGCCAGCTATTATATTTGAAATCGTAATAGCAAGATAGTGCTGCAAACTGTAGGATGTTGTTCTTCTCAACGAAACGCGATGTGGCGTAGGTGGTTGAAGGTGTGTAGCTGATGTGCTTGAATGTGGCTATGTCGCCCACCTTGTTCCATGTGGAGGTAAGTACGCGGCGGTCAACATTGTAGGCTACATTTACGTTCTCAACCCTATCTACAAGTGTCTGATTGTAGATGTCGCCCCCGAGTTTATAAGCGAAAGACACGTTCATACCGATGCCCTTCACCTCGCCACTAAGTCCGAAGTTGCCGTGGTATTTTGGGTTGCTGTCGCCGCAAACCTGGTAGTCAGTGGCACTCCAGTTGTAGGTTGTTGTGCCATCTTTCCGCACGAATACCTCGCGACCTGTTGCGGGGTCTATGCCCAATGACTTGACTGCCCATATAGCTGACATAGACTGTCCCTCCTCGTAGCGTAGTACTGGCGATGTGGTGGCGGTGGCATCCTGCGAGTCGTTGAACGATTTCAAGGCGTTGTTTATCTCTTTCACCTTGTTCTCGTTGTGTGCTATGCTGGCATTGAGCGAGAGGTAACTGCCGTTCTTCTGAAAGAAACGCCAGTTGGCGGTAATCTCAAAGCCGCGGTTCTGCACCTTTCCGAGATTTTCTATGTATGAGCTAAAGCCTGTTGACGTAGGTATTGTCACCGACTGTAAAGCGTCCTTTGTCAGCTGGTTGTACCAGTCGAAGCGTACATTGAGCCTCTTGAACAGCTGCATGTCGAAACCGATGTTCAGCTCTGCTGTTTGCTGCCATTTGAGCTTGCTGTTGGACATTGCCATAAGATAGGCACCAGTGATGTTGTCGTAGATGATGTTGTCGTAGTAGGTGTAGGTGGCTTTTGCCTGATAAGGACTGAAGTTTTGCGTGCCGGTGTAGCCGTAGCTGCCGCGCAGTTTCAGCAGGTCAACGAAGCCGAGACGTTGTATCCACGGCTCACGGTGTATGTTCCAGCCGAGACCTGTACTCCAGAACAATCCCCAACGGTTGTCGCTGCCATAAACCGACGAACCATTGTAGCGCACAGATGCGTCAATCATGTAGCGGTCCATGAGCGAGTAGTTGGCTGTGCCGGTGAAACCTATCGAGCGTGTGAGTGACTCGCTTCCAGATGGTTTGCCGTTCTCAGCATACTGCTTGGCGAAGGTTATGTGGTCAACATGGTTGTTAAGAAATCCCCAGGCGGTCATGCCGTGGCTGTCGCTGCTTGTCTGGTTCAAGCTCCATGACGCGCTGGCGATGAAGAAATGGTCGTTCCACTGCTTTGAGAAGTTGGCGATGATGTCGGAACTAAGGTTGCCGCTTACTCCGTCAGACATGTAGTAGGAGCCGCGCTGGTAGTAGCGGTCGCCAGTCCATGTCACGAAGTCAGTATGGTCGCCGGGCTTGAAGTTCTGCGCGTTGGATATGTGGTGGGTGTAGCCTATGCGGGCTGTGAAACGAAGCTCGGTGATAGGGCGGTACTCAATGTAGAAGTTTTCTACGATGTCAGTATATTTCGACAAACTCTTTGTGCCTATCGTTGCGTTATACAATGGGTTGTAGTAGGTCACGTTGAGCGAGGCTCCGTTGACGGAGGGGAAGGTGTAGTATCCAAGCACCTTGCTCACGTTGCCGTTCTCGTCATAGGGCGTGAAGTAAGGGTTGGCTGTGATATAGTCGCTGAAAGTGCCGTAAGGCGAGTTGTTGGCTGTGTTGGCTGTAACGCTTAAAGAGTTGCGGAACAGGAGGTTCTTATATCTGTATGACAGTTTGATGTTGCCTGACAATGTGCGGCGGTTACTGCCTTTCATGGCTCCTTCCACGGAGTTGTAGTCAAGGTTGGCACTGTAGCGCATGCGCTCGTCGCCGCCTTCGAAATAAACTGTATGCTTATGCCCCACTCCTGTGCGCAAAGGTTGTGACAGCCAGTAGGTATCTACGCCCATAGCCACTGATTTCTGCAAGGCGTTATACTGTTCGTAGAGCGCTTGGTCGAAGGCTGGCGAACCTCCGCTGTATCTGCCAGAGTTCCATTCTACTTGCAATTTCTCTTTGGCGTTGCACATGTTGTAGCTCGATAGGTCGGGCATCTCCACGTTCAAGTCGCCGGTGTAGGTTACTCTCAGTCGGCCTGACTCTGGCTCCTTTGTCTCCACTACCACCACACCGTTTGCGGCCTTGGCGCCATAAATGGCTTTCGCCTGAGCGTCTTTCAGTATGGTAATGCTCACCACGCGGTTCATGTCAAGGTCGTGAACAGCCTCGTAGGTTGATTCGAATCCGTCAACAATGAACAGAGGTTCGTTTGGGTTACCATCATACTCACCCTGAAGTCCAGCAAACGAGGCGTTACCACGAATGGAGATGTCGTTGCGCTGGTTAGGGTTGGAACCGTTAGCATAGTTGTCGTCGATTACAAATGTCGGGTCGAGGTTAGAGAGGCTTTTCAGCACGTTGGCGTTGCCCATGCCCTTGAGGTCGTCCTGAGTGAAGGTTGCTGCCGACCCCGTGAAGCTCGAACTGCGGTAGTTGAATAGTCCTGTTACAACAACTTCCTCTAATTGAGCATTCTCGTGCATCGTAACATTGAGTCGCTTGCCGTTCCATGAGCGACGTTCAGTCTCCATGCCGACGTAGGTGAATATCAGTTCCGTAATTTTTACTTCGTTCTTTACTGGTATGCTAAAGTCTCCATTCTCGTTGGTCACTCCACTGATGTCAGGCTGGTTCGTGCGCACATTCACTCCTATCAATGGGTCGCCATTGGTGTCGCAGACCCTGCCTTGCAGCAGTTTTGCAGCGATGGTATTAGGCATCACCTGTGTGGCAGCCACCATTCCCGTAGCAGGCTTCGCTGTCTGCTTCGTGGTGTCTGTCTGTGCGGTCATGCTCACGGCTCCAAACGACAGTATGGGCTCGCCTAAAGCAATGGCTGTCAAGAGCCATATCGCAGGCAAGCGCCGCAATCTCACTATATATCTCTTTGTTGTTTTCATATTTGTGCTGCAAAAATACAAATAAATTTTGATATTTTTTGCTTTGGAGAAATTTTTTTCTTTATTTGTAAGAAATGTTTATCCCGAGAAGCTTATATAGAGAACATTCTAATAAACTTCCTGAAATATTTTATGCGCAGTAAAGCCCACTCCTTGAACTCCTTGTGCCTCCTTGAACTCCTCAGATATATAATTAAATAAAATGTACGCGCGTATAGTCTTTGACGATTGTCAAAATGTGTTGCGTGAACAGAAAATAAACGTGA
>JABUUE010000036.1 GCA_021443335.1 Bacteroidaceae bacterium | reverse complement strand
CTCAGCACGCCGGTTTTCAAGACCGGTGTAATCGACCACTCTACCATCTCTCCAAATGCTATGTAAAAGGTCGTTACTTTGTTTTAGCGGGTGCAAAGTTACGATTATTATTGAAAGCGCAATTATGATTTGCGAATTATTTTCTGTGATGTAGCGTTTCTTTGAGGAAAATCAAAAATGGCGTAATGGTGAGGAACGCGGAGTTCTTAGAGGTAAATATACGCAGGGTAGGTGATGTTTGCGGACGTTGGTAGGTGATGTTTGCGGGCGTTTGTATGGGATGTTTGTGGGTGTTGAATGATACTTTAAATGTGAGTAAATCAATTTAAAGTAAGATTTATGTTTTTTGTTGTATGATATGTTGTAAATGTTTTGTAATTTTGCGCTCCTATATAATGATGATAATGGATTTTAGAAATGGACTATAACTTTGCAGATAATAATGGTGGAATCACGATGATAACAGATATTCATGGTGATTTCTCCGAAAGATTGGAAGAGATAGAGACGAGCGGTGAACTGCCTCTTTTGGTCATCAGGAATTTGGTTATTTTTCCTGGTACCATTGTTCCTGTGCATGTGGGACGTTCTGTTAGCATTGCTGTGGTTCGCCAGGCGGAAAAGAGCGGAAGTGCAATCTGCGCTGCCACACAGATGACGGCAGGTGATGAGGTGCCTGAAAATAAGGAGGCAATCTCGGAATATGGTGTTTATGCAAGGGTGATGAAGATAATAGAACTCCCGGGCTCTGATGCTGCGGACCTTACGGTTTTTGTTCAGGCCTACGGACGCTGTCGAATAGAGGATGTCATGAGTGCGAAAGGGATGCTTATGGCAAAGGTAGAACCTGACTTTGACGATATTTCTATGACTGACAGCAGGGAATTTCAGGTTACTGCCGACCTTTTGCGCCAGAATGTGGCTGACTACATACACAAGAATGATGATATTCCAGATGCGGCGCTGACGATGATGCCTGGTGTCAAACCAGATGCGATAACGATAAACTACTATTGTTCCACAATTCCGTTGCGTGATGTGAAGGATAAGTTGGAGTTGCTTGCTGAGAGCTCTATCCTCGAGCGAGCATTGAAATTCATAACCAAACTGCAGACGGAAATAAGTCTTTTGGAGATTAAGCGCAATATCAAGGAGCGTACTGCGATGGACTTGGCTGACGAGCAGCGCGAGTATTTCTTGCACCAGCAACTGCAGAATATAAAGGAGGAATTAGGTGACAGCGAGTATTCTCCAGAGCAGAAGAAACTGAAGGACAAGGCTGACAAGAAGAAATGGAGCAAGGAAATTGCTGAATATTTTGAGGCAGAGTTTGAGAAGACAGATATACTTAATCCTCACAGCCCAGACTATAGCACGCAGATTCAATATTTGCAGACGCTGGTTGACCTCCCTTGGAACGAATATACGGAGGATAATCTTTCGCTTGACCGTGCGGAGAAGATTCTTAACCGCGACCATTACGGTATGGAAAAGGTTAAGGAGCGTATCTTGGAGTATATGGCAGTCTTGTCGTTGAAGCGTGATATGAAGTCGCCGATAATATGTCTGTACGGTCCTCCGGGTGTAGGCAAGACTTCTCTGGGCAAGAGTATTGCAGCGTCTCTCGGCAGAAAATATGTGAGAATGTCATTTGGTGGTGTTCATGATGAGTCAGAGATTCGTGGTCATCGCCGCACCTATGTCGGTGCAATGCCGGGACGCATAATCAAAGGCATCTTGAAGGCCGGAAGCAGTAACCCTATCTATATCCTTGACGAGATAGACAAGGTTGGCAACGACAGTTTCCATGGCGATCCTTCTTCTGCTTTGCTTGAAGTGCTTGACCCTGAGCAGAACTTTGCTTTCCACGATAATTATCTTGACGTTGACTACGATTTGTCAAAGGTTCTCTTTATTGCCACAGCCAACGATATTGGCTCAATACCAGGTCCTCTGCGCGACCGTATGGAGATAATAGAAGTGAGTGGTTACATCACTGAGGAGAAGATAGAGATAGCAAAACGCCATCTTGTGCCTCGTGAGAAGGAGAATAACGGGTTGAAGGGTGAGAAGAAACTGGCATTCAGCAAGGCTGCGATAGAAAAGATAATAGAAAGTTACACTCGAGAAAGCGGTGTGCGCCAGTTGGAGAAGCAGATAAACAAGGCGTTCCGAAAATTGGCTTACAAGAAAGCGTCATCTGCCGCTCATAATGCCGGAACAGCATCGACAGACTTGCCGGTAACGGAAATGGGCAGGATAGCTCCCGCTGACATAGAGAGTTTGCTCGGAAAGCCGCCTTTCTATCGTGATGTTTACCAAGGGAACGATTATGCGGGCGTGGTGACAGGCTTGGCTTGGACGAGTGTTGGCGGCGAGATACTGTTTGTGGAAACGAGTCTCAGTAAAGGCAAGGGCCAGAAACTCACGCTCACAGGTAATCTCGGAGATGTGATGAAAGAGTCGGCAGTGCTTGCGTTGGAGTATGTCAAGGCTCATGCTGACACGCTGAACATAGACTACAGGATATTCGACGAATGGAACGTTCACATCCATGTTCCAGAGGGTGCTACACCGAAGGATGGTCCTTCTGCAGGCATCACGATAGCCACTTCCATAGCATCTGCCATAACTCAGCGTAAGGTTCGTAAGAATACAGCAATGACTGGTGAGATAACTCTTCGCGGAAAGGTGCTTCCAGTTGGTGGTATCAAGGAGAAGATGTTAGCAGCAAAGCGTGCCGGTATAACTGATATTTTGATGTGCAAGGAGAATCGTAAGGATGTTGAGGACATTCAGCAGATATATTTGAAAGGTCTGACTTTCCACTATGTGGAGGATGTGCAAGACGTTTGGGACTTTGCCTTGACAGAAGAATTTGTCAAGAATCCTGTGAGATATGATGTAACCTCAACCCAAAAAGCTTGAGTTTTGAACCTCATTCTTAAACTTTAGGTGGGCAATTCAACTGTCATAGGAATGCGATTCAAAAATCATAGGAAAACGATTCAAAAATCATAGGAAAACGATTCAAAAATCATAGGAAAACGACTTGAAAATCATAGGAAAACGAGACAAAAATCACAGGGAAGTTTGACGTTATCTTACGACATTGATTTACAGACAGATGGACTAAGCGGCGGAAAGACTGCAAACAACGATAAATGGCTAAGTTTATATTAGAGAAGACTTCATCGGCAAGTGATGCGCGCGTGGGCACTTTGATAACCGACCACGGCGAGATTCCCACGCCAATCTTCATGCCTGTTGGTACGGCAGGCACGGTGAAAGGTGTGCATTTCCGCGAGTTGGAGGAGCAGGTGAAAGCCAAGATTATTCTTGGCAACACCTATCATCTTTATCTGCGTCCGGGACTCGACACATTACAAAAGGCTGGCGGCCTGCATAAGTTTAACAATTGGAACCATCCGATATTGACGGATTCTGGCGGCTTTCAGGTGTTTTCGTTGACAGGAATAAGGAAGCTGAAGGAGGAAGGTTGCGAGTTTCGTTCTCATATTGACGGGTCAAAACATTTCTTCACGCCTGAGAACGTGATGGACACGGAGCGCGTTATCGGTGCGGACATTATGATGGCGTTTGACGAATGTGCTCCTGGCGACAGCGATTACCAGTATGCAAAGAAGTCTATGCTGCTGACTCACAGATGGCTTGACCGTTGTGTGAAGCGTTTCAATGAGACGGAGCCGTTGTATGGTTATAGCCAATGCTTGTTTCCTATTGTTCAGGGTTGTGTTTATCCAGAGCTCCGACGCGAATCGGCAAAGGTTATAGCTGATAAGGGTTGCGACGGAAACGCTATCGGAGGACTGGCTGTTGGCGAACCAACGGAGAAGATGTACGAGATGATTGAGGTGGTCAATGAGATTCTGCCAAAGGACAAGCCTCGTTATCTTATGGGCGTCGGCACTCCTCAGAACATACTTGAAGCCATTGAAAGAGGCGTGGATATGTTTGACTGCGTGATGCCAACGCGCAACGGACGTAACGCAATGCTTTTCACATACGGCGGTACAATGAATATGAAGAACAAGAAATGGGAGAACGACTTTACGCCGATAGATCCTGAAGGCTGTGAGGTTGACCGTGTTCACACAAAGGCTTATCTCCATCATTTGTTCAAGGCTAACGAGCTTCTCGCTTTGCAGATAGCCAGCCTCCATAACTTGGCGTTCTATCTGCGACTTGTCACAGATGCTCGTCAGCATATTATAAGCGGTGATTTTGAAATATGGAAAAAGAATATAATAGAGCAGTTGGGAAGAAGAATCTAAGAAATCGCTTGCGGGGATTCGTGTTCAAGCGTTCACAGCAGCCGGGCTTCTTGAAGAGATTCTTCAATCGTATCTTGCCAAGACTTGACCGCTATCTGGTATTTAAGTTTATCGGAACATACGTCTTTTCGATACTTCTTATCATATCAGTGGCGGTGGTGTTTGACGTGAACGAGAACCTGTCGAAGTTCACTCAGTACAATGCTCCGATGCGTGCCATTGTCTTTGACTACTACCTGAACTTCGTGCCTTATTATGCCAACCTGTTCAGTCCTCTGTTCGTCTTTATTGCCGTGATATTCTTCACGTCTAATCTTGCGGGACATTCGGAGATAATCGCAATGCTTGCTGCTGGTATCAGTTTCAAGCGTCTCATGCGACCGTATATGATTTCCGCCACGCTTATCTCCATCCTTTCGTTCTGTCTGGGCGGATATATCATACCGAGAGGCACTGTTGTGATGCACAATTTTGAGCGTATGTATAAGAACTCTCAGAACATTATTACCCCGACAGAGAATGTGCAGATGCAGGTGGAGCCAGGAGTGATAGCATATATGCAACACTATGACCGTGAGTACAAGAAGGCTTACGGCTTCTGCCTTGACAGATTTGAGGGAAAGAAACTCGTAAACCACCTTACGGCTACAGAGGCGCAGTATGACACTATCAGCGATACGAAATACAAGTGGAAACTTTACAACTGGCGAATCCGTAAACTCAGTGGTTTAAAGGAGATTATCACAAGCGGTTCTCAGAAAGACACCATAATAATTATAGAGCCGAGCGACCTTGTTTATTCGAAAGGTCAGCAGGAGACATATACAAATCCTGAGCTTAAAGAGTACATAAGCAGGCAGTTGATGAGAGGTTCGGGCAATATCGCTCAGTATGAGGTGGAGTATCACAGGCGAATAGCGTCGTCGTTTGCAGCGTTCATCTTGACAATTATCGGTGCTTCGTTGTCGGCAAAAAAGCGTAAGGGTGGCATGGGCTTGTATCTCGGTATCGGTCTTGCTCTCAGTTGTGCGTACATCATGTTGCAGACCGTGTCGTCAACTTTGGCGATTAACTCTGGTTGGAATCCGATGCTTGCCGCGTGGATGCCAAATATCCTCTTCGCGTTTATTGCGTTCTTCTGTTACAAACATGCTCCAAATTAATGCCTTCTATGATTTTTGAAAACCTACCTTTAAACGACAATATACTTGATGCTCTGTGGGATATGCACTTCACGGAGTGTACGCCTGTTCAGGAGCAATGTATTCCGTACATTTTGAAAGGGCGTGACATTATCGGCGTGGCACAGACAGGAACGGGAAAGACCGCCGCATATCTCCTGCCGATACTCAATATGCTTGACGACGACAGACAGTATCCCGCGGACGACCGTGTTTATCCGGAAAACGCAATTAACTGCGTGATAATGAGTCCTACACGAGAGCTTGCGCAACAGATAGACCAGGCTATGCAGGGCTTCTCTTATTACATGCCAGACATTAACTCCGTTGCTGTGTATGGCGGAAACGACGGCACGCGCTATGACACTGAACTGAAGGCATTGCAGCTTGGTGCCGATATTATCATCGCAACACCTGGCCGACTTATCTCGCACATACAGTTAGGCAATGTTGATTTCTCGAAGGTTAGCTTCTTCGTCCTCGACGAGGCTGACAGAATGCTCGACATGGGCTTCTACGACGATATTATGAAAATAGCGAAACTGTTGCCTTCAACATGCCAGACGATAATGTTCTCAGCAACAATGCCTGATAAGATAGAAGACCTCGCGAAAACGCTTCTTACCAATCCTGCCACGGTGAAGTTGGCAGTGAGCAAACCTGCAGAGAAGATTCATCAGCAGGCTTATATTTGTCATGAAGACCAGAAGATGCGAATCTTACAGAACCTTTTCCAGAACAATCGACTGCAAAGGGTGATAATCTTTGCCAAATCAAAGTTGAAATGCAAAGAGATTCGTATTGACCTGACGAAGATGAAGGTGAACTGCGGTGAGATGCACAGCGACTTGTCGCAGGCAGAACGCGACGAGGTGATGTTCCGTTTCAAGAGTGGTCAGACAGATGTGCTTGTCGCCACAGATATTGTTGCCCGCGGCATTGACATTGACGATATAGCGATGGTTATAAACTATGATGTGCCGACCGATGTTGAGGATTATGTTCATCGTATAGGTCGTACTGCCCGTGCTGACCGTGACGGTGAGGCTATAACACTTGTCAGAGGTTACGACATTGGCTATTTCATGGCTATAGAGCGTTTCCTTGAGAAAACTGTTGAGAAACTTCCACTTCCTAATGGCATGCAAGGACCAGAGTACCGACCTTTAAAGGGCAAGCCTTCAAGGCAGGGCAAACGTGGAAATCGCGCAAATGTCAAGTCGGGAGCAAAGAAAGGTTCGCCGCGAAAATATCATGCAAAGAAGAAGCAGGGAAATCATAAAAACAACAAGCAAAAAGAAAGTTAACAACACTTTGCACACCACTTATATTAAGTTTTTTCATACTTGTAAGACTATAATATAAAAAAAGCGAGTACTTTTTTCTGCTTTTGCGAAATTTTACCTTAAATTTGCACTCAAATTTAGGATTGAAATGCACTAATATGAAACTTCTCAGATTTCTCTTTATGTTAATCTTTGCCGTGTCTTTGGCTTCGTGCGAGAAAAAGAAGACGCGCGCGGAGATAGAGGCTGATTTTGTGGGATTTGAAGAAAAGATATCTGATGTTGATTCTATCGTTGACTCAGAAACCCTTCATGCAAACATCAATGATGATGCTGATGCGTTCAAGGGAAAGTCGTTAGAAGAGCTCCAGAAGATGGAAGAAGAGAAGAAGAAGGCTGAGGAGGAAGCGAAGTTAAAAGCAGAATTAGAGAAACAGAAGAGAAAGTTGGAAGAGAGTATGATAGAGGAAAATCCAGAAACAGATATATACAATCCAGAAGCGGTTTTAGAGACACCCACAACTGTTGGTCAGGAGACAAAAGACCCTGTAAAACAACAGGTGCAAGAGGTGAAGACGGAGCCGAAAAACAAGGACGTAATTGTTGACGGATTGGCACAATGACGGCAAAAGAAGATTTTGCTTATGAACTATTACAAATTCAAGTTGAGCTTGCGAAACAATAGCTTGAGAAGCTGAAGCTTGCGAGACTGGGATTAAAAACAAATTCATTTATGAACAAAAACGAGCCATTACTACACTTTGGAGATGATTCCGAAGAGTCAAAGAATACAAGGAATAGCGGTCAGACAAATATCGGAGGTCATATCCGTTTCAACGGTTTTGACGACGAGCCGGCAGATGTCCAGCCAGTGAAAGAGCCTGTTGCCAAGCCTGTGCAAAAACCATTAGTACAGCCTGCGCAAGAACCCTCACAGCCTGCTGCACAGCCGGTTAAGCCGTCGCAGCCTGTTTCTCCAGTAGTTCAACCCGCAAAATCTCCTGCAGCTGCGAAACCTCAACAGCCGCAACCTCAGCAGCCGCAACCTCAGCAGCCGCAACCTCAGCAGCAGAAGCAGCCGAAGCGTCCTGTGGCGCAAAAGGTTAATCCTGACGATATGTTTGGCAAGAAGAACCTTCGCATTAATCTGATTGTGGTGAACGGTTCAGGTGTAGTGTTGCCGCAGTTCAAGGTTGACCAGACAGTTGTCAAGAGTGGTCAGGAGATTACTTTCAATGAGAGCCGCGAGGTTTACGAGCTGACTGTTGGAGCTGATGGCTATAAGGACCGCCGCATTCAAGTTACGCAGACCGACCTTCTGAAGGGAGAGAAGCGAGTGTCGCTGGCTACTCAACTCCAGAGTCTGATGGTGTCTTTTAACACTCCCGACGGCATAAAGCGAGGTTCTGTTGACATAGATCAGGCAAGTCCGATTTATGAGTTCATAAGGGATGCTTACCACTCTGACACTCCTCTCAACGAGTTGCAGATTGGTGGAGTGGGGGGCAACCATAAGCCGAGAACAGGCAAGGTTTCCATATTCCCTTATTTCTTAGCTCTCATTATTGGTGTGCTGCTTGGCATAGGCGTAATGGCAATGTTCACTTGTGGCGATACAAACGCAGAGGATCAGACAAAAGTTCTTACAGAAGATCCAAAAGATGCGGAAGTGTTGGTTGAGGATGAAACAGCTAACGAACAGACACTTAATCCGCAGGATGAGCAGGCAGCTCCGGCAACAGAGGATGTAACCCCAGATTCAAATCCTGAAGAAGAGGCAAACGCTGAGGAGGAAAGCGAGGAGAAGGTGGAAGATGTTACAACGAAGATGGGCGACACCGATGTCAAGTATATGAAGGAAAAAGACACTTGGGAGCGTGGCGCAGCCTCTTCTGATGACGCCAAAAGGCTCTTTGCCGCTTTCTGTTCAGGAGATATTGACGCCATTATTTCGGCAAACCCATATAATAATGTGGATGAGAAAAGCCGTAATGGTTATTATAATAAGGTGTTGAACGATCTTAAACGTCTTAAGCAGCAAAGCAATTATGAAGATGTTAAGGTTGCCGTTAGAGACGCCTGCAGGGACGGAAAGATTAATCTTAGGAGAATCCTTGACAGAATCCATCCGATGCTGAAGAAGCAATGATGATATGAATAAGCAAGAACTTCGAAAATATATTCGTTCATTGAAAGCGAGCCACTCTCAGGAGCAGCTCGCTTTTATGTCTGACGAGATTTCCAATCGTCTGCTTGAGAACCCGATGATGCGTGATGCTAAGGTTGTTCTTGCCTTTTATCCGTTGCCCGATGAGGTGTCGATTATCTCTGTGATAGAGTTTCTTGTGTCACAAGGAAAGACCGTTTTGTTGCCGCAGGTGGTTTCAGACACGGAGATGATAATTCGCGAACATCATTCTTCGGACGATTTGCGAGAGGGAGCATTCGGCATTCTTGAGCCAACAGGGCAGTTGTTCACGGACTACGAGAGTATAGATGTTGCCTTGATTCCCGGTGTGGCTTTTGACAGGAATGGCAACAGACTCGGGCGCGGCAAAGGTTATTACGACCGTTTTATAGCGAAATGCTATGATAAAAAATGCCATGACTTGAAGAGCCATGACAAAAACAAGAAAAAGCCATACCTTGTTGGCGTGGCTTTTCCTTTTCAGATTATCGACACCGTTCCATGTGAAGTGACAGATGTCGCTATGAATGAGGTGTATTTTTAAGTTTACGTTTTATTTCGCTTCCTTAAGAGATGTTTTATTTCAGTTCCTTAAGAGAGGTTTTATTTCAGTTCCTTAGGAGAGGTTTATTTCACTTCCCAAGTGTCGTTTGTCTCGAGCAGTTCTGCGAAGTTGTGATACTTCTTCACAGCCTTTATCTCCTCTATCTGCGCGGTAACAGCGTCGTTGTATGTTGGAGCTTCAACATCGCGGATAACGCCGAGAGCGATGGGGAAACCGTTTTCGCCGTCCATCATGGCAAGTTTCAGCTGCAGGGTGTTGTCCTCGCAGTGAGCGTCGTGAACAAGGATGTCCTTATCTGTTATGCCGTTCTCGCCAATCTTCACAACCTTCAGTGAGAAGCCGTCCTGCATAAGTCCGAACTCGTTGTTCTCGCCGAAGATGAGCGGTTTGCCGTGTTCAACATAGATAGCATTCTTTGCGCGGCCGTCTTTTGTGTAAACATTGTCGTGAGTGCCGTTGTTGAAGATTACGCAGTTTTGCAGAATCTCGCAGACAGAAGCGCCCTTGTGATTGTAGGCAGCCTTCAGCACGGCAACAGTGCCAGGAGCGTCAGTGGCAACGGCGCGAGCGAAGAAGTGTCCGCGAGCACCGAAGCAAAGCTCAGCAGGGCGGAATGGGTCTTCCACTGTTCCGTAAGGAGACGACTTGCTGACAAATCCGCGTGGAGATGTTGGTGAGTACTGTCCTTTGGTCAAGCCGTAGATGCGGTTGTTAAGGAGAATCATGTTAAGGTCTATGTTACGGCGATTGGCGTGGATGAAGTGGTTTCCGCCGATAGCAAGACCGTCGCCGTCGCCAGACACCTGCCAAACAGCGAGGTTCGGATTTGCCACCTTTGCGCCTGTTGCGATTGCAGCGGCACGACCGTGAATAGTGTTCATGCCGTAAGTGTTCATATAGTGTGGCAGACGAGAAGAACAGCCAATGCCGGATATTACTGCTATATCTTGAGGGGCAACACCTATCTCTGCCATTGCCTTATGAAGAGATGCGAGGAAGAAGTGGTCGCCGCATCCAGGACACCAACGCGGTTGTCCTTTCTTATAATCTTGTGCTGTGTAACTCATGATTGTTGTTTTTGATTTTTAACTGATTCTTTAACCGCTGATTCTACCAAATTCTCGCAGATAACGATTATTATAAAAGTCTTATGTTTAATAATTAGTCTTCCCAACCATTTGTGAAGCGTTCATATTTAAGGCTATCTTCACCGAAGTTAATCAATAAGGCTCTTTGAAAACCTGTGGCTGTAAGGTAGTCTATGTACTTCCATTGCCGCTCCTATGATGGCGTATGTTGGGACGTTCATGATGACATAGATTTTATAGGATATGTTGTAATAATGCAGTTAGTTAAATCTGCGTGAATTTGGTTGAATCTGCGGTTAAAAGAATCTCAATTAATTTTAATCTTGAATTGTTGGTTAACAAATCCTTATTTGATTATCTTGTTGAACGCCTCAACGAGTTCTGCGACTACGAAAGGCTGTCCCTTTACTTGGTTGAACTGTGCTGGAACGAAGTTGTCAACCTTCATTCGGAGGTAGGCGGCGAGCTGTCCCATGTTCTGTTCTGCCACAACCACCTTCGGATATTTCTTCAGTACCTCGGCAGTGTTCTTTGGCAGAGGGTTGATGTATTTGAAGTGAGCGAGAGCCACCTTCTTTCCTTCTGCGCGCATCTCGTCCATTGCTGCGTGCAGATGGCCGTAAGTGCCGCCGAAGCCTACGATGAGCAGTTCTGCGTCGTCCTTGTCGCCCTCGACATTGAGGTCTGGCACGCAGATGTTGTCAATCTTCTGCTGACGGAGACGAGTCATAAGGTCGTGGTTCTCAGGATTTGTTGAGATGGCACCAGTCTTGTTGTCCTTCTCCAGTCCACCGAGAATATGCGCGAAGCCCTCGCGTCCAGGCACAGCCCAATAGCGCACGCCCTTCTCGTTGCGGTTGTAAGGAGCCCAGTTACCCTTCATCTCCTCAGGAACATAAGGCGGATTGATAGCAGGATATTCGGCGAGGTTTGGCAGTTTGAATGCGCCAGAGCCGTTAGCCACGAAAGCGTCGGTGAGCAGCACCACAGGAGTCATATATTCGAGAGCAATCTTGCAAGCCTGATATGCGGCATCGAAGCAGTCAACAGGCGATGTGGCAGCCATTACAGGCAGTGGAGATTCACCGTTTCTGCCGAAGAGAACCTGCAGAAGGTCGGTCTGCTCAGACTTTGTTGGAAGACCTGTTGCAGGACCGCCGCGCTGAACATCGAGCACTACCAATGGCAACTCCATGATTACGGCAAGGTTCATTGCCTCGCTCTTCAGACAGATGCCAGGACCTGATGTTGATGTTACGGCAAGCGCGCCGGCGAAACTTGCACCGAGAGAAGAAGCGCAGCCGGCAATCTCGTCCTCACACTGAACAGTTGTCACGCCGAGAGACTTGTGCTTTGACAACTCGTGGAGCACGTCAGTTGCTGGTGTTATAGGGTATGAGCCAAGGTAAAGCTTCAGCCCAGCCTTCTCTGCTGCGGCGATGAAACCGTAAGCAGTAGCCTTGTTGCCAGTGATGTCCATATAGCGTCCAGGCACCTTGGTCTTTGATTCTATGCGATAAGTGTTTGGCACAGAGGCGTGTACGTTGTGACCATAGTCGAAACCAGCCTGAACCACCTTGATGTTGTTCTCGGCAATGGCAGGCTTCTTTGCGAACTTATCGCGCAGGAAGTTGTTCACGAGGTTAAGGTCGCGGTTGAACAGCCAGCAAACAAGACCGAGTGCAAACATGTTGCGGCACTTCATGATAGCCTTGTTGTCCATGCCTGATTCTGCGAGACAGTCCTTAACCATCTGTGTCAGTGGGCATTGGATGACGCGGTCAGGGTCGATGTTCATTTCGCTGAGATAGTCAGCAGTCTTGAACTCTGCCTTTTCCAAATCCTTCGGTCCGAAAGAGTCTGTGTCGATGATTATTGTCGCGCCCTGCTTAGCATATTTGTATTGAGTCTTGAGCGCGGCGGCGTTCATTGCCACAAGCACATCGCAGAGGTCGCCAGGAGTGTAAACGGCGCCAGAACCGATGTGAACCTGGAAGCCCGACACACCAGTGAGAGAACCCTGCGGGGCGCGGATATCTGCTGGATAGTCAGGGAAAGTAGAAATACCGTTGCCGATGGTTGCGGAAACGGTAGAAAAGATGTTTCCAGCGAGCTGCATGCCGTCGCCGGAATCACCAGAAAAGCGCACTACTACGTGCTCAAGTTCTTTTATTTCCATATTGTTTAGTGTTATTGGGAGTTCTTGTTAAGGTTTTTTTCGGATTTTTCGAGTTTTCGGGATTTTGCCGCCCGCTTCGAGGTTTCGAGGTTTTCGAGATTTCGAAGTTTTCGAAGCTATTGCCTTGAGATTTTATTTCGCGTCGTTCTGTCTAATCTCCACGCGTCTGATTTTGCCGGAGATTGTCTTTGGCAGTTCGTCAACAAACTCCACTATTCGCGGATATTTGTATGGTGCTGTCTCGCGTTTCACATGCTGTTGCAGTTCCTTTTTCAGCTCTTCTCCAGCCTTTTTCTTCCATCCTTCGGCGAGAATTACCGTTGCCTTCACCACCATTCCTCTGATAGGGTCTGGCACACCGGTGATGGCACATTCCACAACAGCCGGGTGAGTCATAAGCGCTGATTCCACCTCGAACGGACCGATGCGATAGCCGGAGCTCTTGATAACATCGTCTATGCGGCCTTCAAACCAGTAGTAGCCGTCGTCGTCGCGCCAGGCCACATCGCCAGTGTGATAGCAGCCGCCGCGCCAAGCCTCGCGGGTGAGTTCCTCGTCGTGGTAATAGCCTATGAAAAGTCCTATAGGGTGACTTTTTTCTGTATATACCACCAACTCTCCCTTCTCGTGGTTTTCGCATGGAGTGCCGTCCGGGCGCACAAGACCGATGTTGTACTGCGCGTTAGGCTTGCCCATGCTTCCCGGGCGCGGCTCTATCCACGGCATTGTGCCGAGAATCATCGTTGTCTCCGATTGTCCAAATCCCTCTTTCAGTTCAACGCCTGTCAGCTCTTTGAAGCGCTTGAAGATGCTCGCGTTAAGAGCTTCGCCCGCGGTTGTGGCATGCTCTAACGACGACAAGTCATACTGTGAGAAGTCTTCCTGAATCATGAAACGATACACCGTCGGAGGTGCGCAGAACGAGGTGATGCGATATTTTTCTATCATCTTCAGCATGTCTTTTGCTGCAAATTTCTTGTGGTCATAGACGAACAGTGTTGCGCCGGCAAGCCATTGTCCGAAGATTTTCCCCCACACAGCCTTTGCCCATCCCGTGTCGGCTACTGTCAGATGGATGCTTCCGCGGTGCAGGTTGTGCCAAAAGACTCCTGTTGTGAGGTGACCTATAGGCAGTGTGTGGGTGTGAGCCACCATCTTAGGCTCTCCGCTGGTGCCGCTGGTGAAGTATATGAGCAGGAGGTCGTCCTTGGAGTTATGCTCTGCGCGCTCCCAAGGTTCTGCCTGAGGCATTTCATTGTGCCAGTCGTGGAAGCCTTTCGGAACTATCGGACCTACGCTTACGAGTGTCTCTAACGAAGGGCTGTAAGGCTTAGCCTTCTGTATCTGCTCGAGCACATATTCCTCGCCCACGCAGATTATTGCTTTCACGTCGGCGCTGTTGTTGCGGTAGATTATGTCGTGCTCCGTGAGCATGTGTGTTGCGGGTATGGCTATAGCGCCGAGTTTGCACAGCGCGAGCATTGATATCCACCACTCGTATCTGCGCTTTAGGATGAGCATCACCATGTCGCCTTTGCTTATGCCGAGGTCGGCGAAATAGCCTGCCGCCTTGTCGCTTTCCTCCTTTATTTCAGCAAATGTTACAGTGCGCTCCTCTCCCTCGTCGTTCACCCAAATCATCGCTTTCCCTTCGGGCCATTCTTCCGCCCATTTGTCCATAACATCGTATGCGAAATTGAAGTCATCGGGAACAATGAACTCCAAGTTCTCATTGTAGTCTTCAAGTGAGGTGAATGCGTGTTGTTTTAAGAATTGCCTATACATATATCTTGTAGAAGTCTATTGTGTTTGTGTCTGCAAAAATAAACAATAAATATCTTATTTTGGATAAAATTATGCAAAAAAATATCTTTTTAACTCATTTTTCTTTGCTTTTTGCACACTGCAGTTATGCTGTGCGCATTTTTAAGCCCACTAATCTCTTAAAGGCTGAACTGGCTTTGGCTTTGGCCTTGGCTTTGGCTTTGGCTTTGACTTTGTATCTGTGTCAAGGCCAAAGCCAAAGTTTCGCAAGCCTGCTTGCGAAGGCTAAAAAGCTAATGGCTAATGGCTAATGGCCAAAGTTCAAAGCCAAAGCCAAGGCCAAAGCCAAAGCCAACTCCCCCCTTCTGGGGGTTGGGGGCTGGTTTCGCAACCGATTGCAACTTTATCAGCCCGAATTTCTTCATTATCCTTATATTATAACAGAGTTAAATTTCTTAATTTTGCGCTATAAATATCGCGAAATTTGCACCAAAACCAACTCAACATGAAAAAACATCTTTACGTAATCTTCAGTCTTCTCATCCTTTCCCTCACCGCCGCGGCGCAGGGATGGCCGTCAAAGTATCAGGGCGTTATGCTCCAGGGTTTCTATTGGGACTCGTTCAACGACTCGCAGTGGACAAATCTCGAGAGTCAGGCCGACGAGCTCTCCGAGTTCTTCCAGCTTGTTTGGATACCGCAGAGCGCCAACTGTGGAGGCTCGCAGTCCATGGGCTACGACGATTTCTACTGGTTCTCCAACTACAACTCCAGCTTCGGCAACGAGCGAGGCCTGCGTTCCATGATTTCCACCTTCAAGCAAAAAGGCATCGGAACGATAGCCGACGTTGTCATCAACCACAGGAAGACCGTCAGCAACTGGGTCGATTTCCCTGCCGAGACCTACAAGGGAGTAACTTACCAGCTGCTCTCGACCGACATCTGCGCCAACGACGACGGCGGAGCTACCAAGCGATGGGCTGACCAGAACGGATATAAGCTAAGCCAGAACAACGACGACGGCGAGGAATGGTCGGGAATGCGTGACCTCGACCACAGCAGCGCCAACGTGCAGACCAATGTGCTTGCCTACCTCGACTTCCTGCTTAACGACCTCGGTTACACCGGTTTCCGTTACGACATGACCAAAGGCTATGCCGCCAAATGGACCGCGCTCTACAACTCTACGACAAAGCCTGAGTTCTCCGTCGGCGAATACTGGGACGGTAACTATAACACGCTGATAAGCTGGCTCAACGGCACCAAGTCCAACGGTCAGATACAGTCTGCCGTCTTCGATTTCGCCACACGTTATGTTGCCCGCGACGTCTTCAACTACAGCTCATGGAGCAAGATTGGCAACGCCGGACTCGCCAAGCAGAGCGGATGGGGACGCTACGCCGTAACCTTCTGCGAGAACCACGACACGCAGTATCGCTCGGCAACAGAGCAGCAAGACCCGATACGTGCCAACATTGCCGCCGCCAACGCCTACATCCTTCTCATCAACGGCACGCCATGTGTCTTCCTCAAACACTGGCTCGACTACAAAAACGAGATAAAGCAGCTCATCTACGCCCGTCACGCCGCTGGCATCACCAACGAGAGCAGCTACTCCATGATAGCAAGCTCCGGCTCATACTCTGCCATTCAGACCACGCAAAACGCCAACTGCGACATCATCACTGCTTTCGGCGTAGGCTACACCGCTCCGGCAGGCTACAAACAGATAATCACTGGCTCAAACTATCAGGTTTTCCTACCCGAAAGTGCTGAGACACCGTGGATTAGCGTCCCTTCGTGCGAGATAAAAACCTCCATCTCTCCCGTGCTCACCGCCGTCACATCAGTTCCTGACGCCAAGCTCGTCTATACCCTCGACGGCAGCGACCCAACACCAAGTTCCAAGACCGTTGACAGCGGTTCTGCACTGACCATCAGCGAGGCGTGTGTGCTCAAGGTCGGACTTCTCGTCGGCGGCGTCGTCAAGAACATACAGACGCGTCATTACACCGTGGCACCGCCATTCTCGCCTTACGACATCACCGTCTATGTCAATGCCGACAAGGTGGCGTGGACGAAGGTCAATTTCTGGACATGGGGAGGCGACAACTCTCACACACCGAAGAACCCCAACTGGCCCGGCGACGCTGTTACGCAGACAAAGGTCATCGGCGGCAAGTCATGGTATTATCAGACTTACACCATCAACTCCGCCACCGACTATGTCAACTTCGTCTTCAGCACAGACACAGGCAATCCGCAGACAGTGGATATCAACAACATACGCGACAACGCCTACTTCGAGATTTCCACAGACAAGACCAACGGCAAGCACAATGTCAGCGACGTCACGGAGCCAATGGCAATCAGCAACCCTGTAGTCTCACAGCCTTCCAACCCCGCAACCTCATCCACATACAACCTCGCAGGACAGAAGGTGCAGTCCAACTACCGCGGAATTGTGATTAAGAATGGTAAGAAGGTTGTGAGATAGCTAACTATAAAGTCCCCTCCCCGCTTTGGGGGGAGGGTAGGGAGAGGTGGAGGTGTGTATGTGTGTGCAAGTATTGTGTGTATTGTTTGTGTTTATTGTTTAAAAAAAAAAATTATATAGTAATGATGAAAAAATAACTTTGAACGATTTGGTTTAGATTGTTAGATAAAATGCTCTCGCTCGGCAAAAATCAAGCGAGCTTGTTTTTGCTCTTGCTTACTCGCATTTTTGAGATATTTTTTGTTGAGACGCCATTATTATTAAGGAAACACACGCAGTATGTAGCGGGCTACATGACTGAGGCAACAGCACAAAAATAACCAACAAGATAAATCAAAGAGGCTCAAAGAAAAATAAAAAACGTAGGAAGTTATTTTTTTACCATTACTAAATACTAACTTTAAAATTCTCTCCCCGCTCTGGGGGTAGGGTTAGGGAGAGCTGATAATACACATTAAAATGTTAAACTACATCTGGTTCTTTTTCTTTGGTGTCGCCTTTATCACGGCGATATGCCAATCGCTTTTCTGCGGTAATGCGGAGATATGGTCAAACCTTATGAACACCACCTTCGAGTCTTCGAAGAAGGCGTTTGAGATTTGTCTCGGCTTGACGGGAGTTTTAACTCTGTGGCTCGGACTGATGAAAGTTGGTGAGCAGGCAGGACTGATTACTAAGCTAAGCAAGCTCATCAACCCGCTGTTCTCCAGAATATTCCCTGAGATACCAAAAGGACATTCGGCGTCGGGAAGCATCATGATGAATGTCTCCGCGAATATGCTTGGACTCGACAATGCGGCAACGCCTATGGGTCTGAAGGCTATGAAGGAGTTGCAGGAACTCAACCCGCGCAAGGACACGGCGAGCAATGCCATGATAATGTTCCTCGTGCTCAACACGAGCGGAATGACCATCATTCCCATCAGTGTGATGATGTACCGTTCGCAGTATAATGCAGCCAACCCGAGCGATGTTTTCATCCCCATGCTCCTCGCTTCCACTTGTGGCACCATCGCAGGACTTGTTCTTTGCTGCCTGAAACAGCGCATAAAACTTCTTGACCGCGTACTTGGCACTACGCTCCTTTGTCTGCTCGCGTTTGTTGTCGGCATCTGCTTTCTTTTCGGCAGTATGACTCAGGAACAGATATCCTTCTATTCCACGCTCTTCAGCAACATTCTGCTTTTCTCGGCTATCATGACCTTCCTCATCTCCGGACTGGTCAAGAAAGTGCCAATCTTCGAGACCTTTGTCGAGGGCGCAAAGGAGGGCTTCTCCACCGTTGTCACCATCATCCCTTATCAGGTGGCGCTCTTTGTCGGCATCTCGCTGTTTCGTGAGTGTGGTGCGCTCACCTTCATCACTGAGGGCATCGGCTGGCTACTGTCTAACATGTCTCTGCCTACCGAGTTTGTGCCGGCATTGCCTTGTGCTATTCTCAAGCCGCTCAATGGTGCCGGAGCGAGAGCCATGATGCTTGATGTCTTTGAGACTTACGGTGTTGACAGCTTCGTAGGTCATGTCGTCTCGTGCATTCAGGGCATTACTGACACCACGATGTATGTCCTTGCCGTCTATTTCGGCAGCGTCGGCGTGAAGCGTTTCCGTTACGCCGCCACCTACGGACTCTTTGCAGACTTCGTCGGAATAGTAGCCGCAATCATCGTCGGGTATATCTTCTTCGGGTAGAAGGCACATTCTTCTTCGAAATCTTTGACCGATACGCCAAATCTTAGGTACTTCACCTTAGACCTTAAACCTTAAACCTTAGACCTTAAACCTTAGACCTTAAACCTTAGACCTTAAACCTTAAACCTTAAACCTTAAACCTTAGACCTTAGACCTTAAACCTTAAACCTTAAACTTTAAACCTTAAACCTATAAATCACATAACAAAAAGGGTTATAAACCTAATTGCTTGGTTTATAACCCTTTAATTTGCTGTCGGGATGACCAGACTCGAACTGGCGACCACACGCCCCCCAGATGAAAAATATAATTTATAAGTAGTTATCAATCTCTGCAGCGGTCTTGCCATAGCCGGCAAAGCGTGTTTCTTGTTGCGCTGCACCTAATGGCGTAAGTTCTGCTTTCAGTCCGTCAATGCGGTTTTGTACTGCATTGTATTCCTTACTGTCTTCGCCGTAATCCTCCAACGCTTCTTTGCGGTTGCGGTATTCATGCCACAGTTTCCTGCGGATATCCCTTACAGCGTCGTCATGTTCTGTTGCGTCTGCAGTATTGGTATAGTCGCGGAGGATTTTGAATACTTGTCGCGTTTCGTCGTCAACAGTCTTTGCAACACTTACGCCCTGATTGTT
>JABUUE010000035.1:27856-33380 GCA_021443335.1 Bacteroidaceae bacterium | reverse complement strand
TTCCTCTATCAGATAGACAATGATGTCACTGACTGTAAGGAAGTAACTTTTTGGGTTAAGGGATGTTCTTCCCCTTAACTCCCCAACAAAAACCTACTTCCCTCCCAACAAAATCTACTTTCCCTCCCCCTTTAGGGGGTTGGGGGCCACTCTATTTCAGCGGAAACGAGCACCGGTACAGCGCTTGCCGCAGGTTGTCGTAGTTCGCCTTGTTAAGCTTTCGGCAGTATGGTATGGTGGCTTCGATGAACGCCTTTGACCTTATGGTCTCGTAGGTGATGTCGCCGTTCAGGTATAGCGGATATACGCCGTGCAGCGCCCACTCGTGCGGGGTGGTACATGACAGCAGGCGGAACTTCGTCGCCCTCACCTCTCCTAATGGGATGAACATCTCCAAGGGCTTTGCGTTGGTAGCTTTTGCCGCCTTGATGTCGCAGTCCTCCATTAGCATCTCCTCTGGCGTCTTCACCTTTATCGTTGTTACGCCCTTTTCTCTGTTTTCCAACCTTGTGATGATGTTCCGCTGGTTTTCCAGTATCTCCTTCAGCATCCTGAGCATTTCTTCTGGTGTCATGTCGTCGTTGTTGTGCTTTTCCTTGTCATCCATATTTAAGAAATTTTTAAGTACAAAGTACGAAGTACGAAGTTTTAAGTACGAAGTACGAAGTACAGAGTACTAAGTATGATTACTAACATAAAGTCAGAGTCTAAGTCAGAGTCTAAGTCAGAGTCTAAGTCAGAGTCTAAGTTAGAGTCAAAATGAAACCTCCAAAGCAAATCATACTTAGTACTTACTACTTACTACTTTGTACTTACTACTTACTACTTTGTACTTTGTACTTTGTACTTTGTACTTACTACTTTTGAAGGTATAACGCTCTCATTCGTTCTATCTTTTCCCTCACCTTGTCGCGCAGGCTTTGCGGCTCCAGCACTTCCACCTCGTCGCCCATGGAGAGTATTCTTGTTGCCAACTCGTCGGTGGGGCGCAGCCAGTATGAGAACACGCTGCTCTCGCTGTTCTCTAATATCAGCTTCTGCGAACAGTGTAGTGGGAGCGTCTGCAGGTATTCGCTCCTTTGGTGTGTGGCCTTCAGCAATACCCTTGCCGGAGTGCTTTCCTCCTTCTTTATGCCCTTGAACACTCCTACGCAGTCCTCGAAATACTCCTCTGCGTTGAAGTCTTCTGGCATCTTGAACTTGCGGTTCAGTATCGTGCAGCAGGGCAGTCGGTCGATGGCGTATGTGCGCATTCCGCGGCGCTTCGGGCAGTAGGCTATCAGATACCACCGCCTCTCGCACAGTCGCAAGGCGTAGGGATGCACATCAATCTCGTAGCCCTCCTCGCCAAATTTCTCGTAGCATATATGCAGGGCTTTGTTCTCGCGCATGGCGGTGGAGATGATGTCGAGCGTCTCCTCGGCGGCGAAGGTGGGGTCCTTCACTATGCGGTGCTGTATCGTCATGTTGTCGAGGGCGCGGCGTATCTTGTCGTAGTCGGTCAGCGAGTAGCTTATCAGCGGTATCTGCTCGCTCTCGATGCTCTCGTCGTCGAAGGGGCGTATGTAGTATTTGTTCTCCTTCTTGTCGCACTCTATGTAGTATCTGCCCCCGTCCTTCATCTGGCAGCACCAGTTGTAGAACGTGCGGTACTGCAGGTCTTTCTCCTGCACTCCAATGTTGTTCTTGCGCCACTGCTCCTGAATTTCAGTGAAGCGCACTCCGTGAGGCTTGCTTAGCATGAACATCGCCATCCAGCCCAACTTGTCTTTTGTCATTAATGGTATTGCTTTCATATATGTTTTTTTGTTTTTAGGAGTTCCTTCTTCTCGGCTGCAAAGGTAGAAATAAATTTTCATAGTAGCAAATATTTTACAATAAATTTATCCGCAACTATGAAAATTTTATCCATAGTTGCGGATTGCGGTAGTCAGACGACTGCTTGAAAAGGTTTAGTCGCCGTTCTCATTTGTCTGAGTGTCAGACTCTACGTTGTAGGTGTCGAGTTCCTTGAACTTGATTTCGCCTGAGAGCTTCTGCACTGAGAGTTCTCCGGTGCTGCGTGCGTTGAAGCTGATGCTGCGGATGTTCTGCACGGTGGCTTCCTCGGCAGTGTTAGCACCCTTGCTGTGGATGCCGATCGAGAAGATTGCGAGGTCGGCGAGTTTCACGGTCTTGCCGTCGAGGAGAATCTCCTTGATGCAGTTAACCATGTCGGTGAGGATACCTGTGATGGCTCCCTTAGAGTAGGGAGTGTTGTGAGAAGCCATGTGAGCTGCGAGGTCGCTGAGACTTATCTGCTCACCATTCTTAACGCGGAGATACCACTTGCCATTCACACCTTCGAGAGCAGAGTTGCTCTGATACTTTACATAACGAATCATAGTAATTAGATTTTAATTTAAAAAAATGAAAAGATTAGAAGATTGAAGATTACCCAAACGGCCGATTTGGTTTGTGTTACAGAATGTGTGTTTTTCAACCTGAGTTGTGTTGTTATCCTGTTTCCGAGTGCAAAGGTATGACTATTGTTTCGTTCCCGCAATACCCTGAAAACGTCGGTAATAGATATGTAAAGCAATTGTATTACAAAACTCAGAAACCTTAAACCTTTAACCTTAAAACCAAACAAGTTGAGCATTTGCGAAACTTGATTTACGCAATATTTTATGCGAATATTGTTACATTTTTGACAATCTTGTTACAATGTTACGATATTTTTATCTTTTGATACACATTTATTATAATATAAAAAGAAATAATCATAATTTTGCGGTGTAAAACTTATCCTCAAAAACATCGTATCATGGATACTCTCAAACTCATATTCACTCATCCGTCAGCAGCAAAGGCCGACAAGGCGGAGGTAACGCTTGACAGGTTCGACGCCAACGACTTCACCATCCGCAAGGACAGCAAGGATGGCGGCAGCAAGGATTTCAGGCTCACTTTCCGCAGCCTGTCGTTCTCCAAGTCTCTCTACAAGCCTGTGGAGATGGAGGCCGCGTTCATACTGAGCGATGCGGAGGGCAGGCAGCTTCCCTCCCATGCGGAGCTGTGCGGCTATTTCCGTGAGTGTAGCGTGAGCCTCCTGCACGTCGTTGAGATGCCGGGCGAAACACCTAAGTCTGAGGGCATACTCCAGAACGGCATCGTGACGGAGGTGAAGCCCGTCTATGGCGCCCACGCGAGTGTTACCATGAGGATAAGCTCTCCCGACTACCGTCTCACCCTCGACAAGTACTGCCGCGCCTACACCGGCAAGCGCTTCTTCAAGGATGTGGTGGTGCCGCAGTTGGAGAAAGACCCGTGGAACATCGGCGTCGCCTACGGCAAGGACGGCAGCGGTGCTATGCAGACCACCAACCTGCGTGTGCTCGGCTACAACGATACGAAAGAGGCGATACAGCCTTATATGGTGCAGTACAACGAGAGCTTCTACGACTTCATCGCACGCGTGGCACACCGCTGCGGAGAGTTCATGTATTTCGAGAACGGCATGCTGCATATCGGACTGCCGTGGGACAAGGTTTCCCAGGGCGGCAAGCAGTCGGCAGAGGGAAGCATTGCGAACCCCAAGACGCTGACATTGGAGGACTATAAGAGCGTGACATATCTCGACAAGCGTGTGCGCGACGAGAATGTGCAGGCAAAAGACTTCCACTGGAACACCACCACCCTCAACCGCACAGCGGAGGAGATACAGGCCGCTGTTCCCGACTACGCCTACGACTCACCGTTCGGGCAAGGCTGGGCGATGGAAAAGCGCGTGAAGGATAGCATGGCAACGGTGGATGATCGTATGGCAACGGGATGGAAGGGACTGGTGATGGATACCGTAAGCTCTGCGCTCAACAGGGAGTCGATAGGCGCCAGCATCACGCAGCTTGGAGCCAAGTGGGGCTTGGCGTATGCCAATGCCGCCACCGACACCAAGATATTCAACATGCTTCACAACGACGGCTTCGTCAACAAGAGCGAGCTGTGGACTGCTGAGGACAAGGACAGGAACGACGAGCAGCGTGACGAAAAGAAGAACTATCTCTATGAGGTAAGCACCGACCCGTCCAAGATGCCTTCCGACGGTAACAAGCAGGCACACTACGGACCGTTCAGCAACATCGCCGACGACGACAAAGGGCGCTTCCTCTATTTCGAGACCGGTTTCTACGCCGCCATCGCCGCTGCGGAGAACTTCTGCTCCGCCAACATCATCAAGGTGAATCTCGGCACCCACTACAAGGACCTCTTCCTCGGCGATGTCGTGAAGCTCGGCAGCGACCGCCCACTGTATGTCATTACCAACGTGAGCCGCGTGACCACCCCTGTGAGCTACTATGTGAAGAAGAAGGCAGCGTCACAGATGGTCTCCAGCGACACAAGGCAGGAATTGGTTACAAGAGACAGGATAGACTATGTGGTGGAGATGGTGCCACTGCTTACCGCCGACAACCTGAAGTCACTGCCTGCCGGCGGCAACCTGCGTTGCAATGTCAATGGCGGCAGCTACGCCGTCTTTCCTCCACTGCGCGAGGAGAGCGACTACCGCATATCAAGTCCGCAGCGCGCGTTCATCGCCGGCAACGACGACCCTTGCCTCCGCGGTATGGTTGCCATACGCTACCCTTGGCAGAAGGGCAGCGACGACCCTTCGCCATGGATCCGCATGACCACGGGATATGCCGGCAGCGGCAACATCTTCGGCGGTATGTATTTCCGTCCTGACATTGGCACAGAGGTGCTTGTCGATTATGTCGGCGGCAATGTGGAGCAGCCGTATGTCATAGGAAACCTCTTCAACAAGACTGTCAACCAGCCGGGAGAGTCGCTATCACTCGGCGACGCCCACACTCATGCCATCACGTCAAGAAACCACCACGGCATATATTTCAACGACCCTGACAACTATTTCAATGCGTTAGGCTCGTTATCGCCAATAATAAATACCGTCAACAAATTCGGTAATACATTCGCGTTGGTAAAGCCGATAAACGACACTAACAGCGACAACAAGTACTGGGTGGGAGGCATCAGTCTGCGCGACAGGTTCGGCATATACAACATATCCATGTCGTCCGACAAGCGTAACATAACCATCAGCTCCCCTGTTGGCGATGTTAAGGTCAACGCCCTCACCGGCATAGAGATTTCCGCCCCTTGCGGCAATGTTACCATCGAGGGCAAGAACGTGAACTTCAAGGCCGGCAACCGACTTGAGGTGAGTTCGGGCGAGAATATCGACCGCGAGTTCTGGGAGCATGTGTGGATGAACAATTTCAAGGAGATTGGAAAAGCTCTTGTGGGCGAGCTTGCAGGTATGCTCAAGCTTGTCGATATGTCTCTCGTGCGCACCGTCTATGAGTGCGTCGTGAAGCCTATCGACGGAACATTCAGCATCTCGTCAAAGCGCTACATGTTCCTGAACGCCGGAATGAATGACGTCAGGGATTATGCGAAGGAGGCAGCAGAATCCGAGAAGTTGAGAGAAGGAAATCGTTTTGCAAGTCGTTTCAGAAATGTGCAT
>JABUUE010000035.1:18737-27775 GCA_021443335.1 Bacteroidaceae bacterium | reverse complement strand
AGATAGATGACTTCATCAGTGTTGTAGAGCATAATTTCGTAATGAACCAAGGAGTTGTTGCAAAGAGTGCTATATTGAAAGCCATCGATGACTATGCGGCTGCTGTAACAAGCGCGTTGGATACAAATAACTTCTCTTTTAATGTTATGGAATTTAATGCTTATCTGGAAGAGCATAAGAATGATCAGAATCTTTATCCTCAACTGCAAGTTGAGGGGGGTAATGTTGAAGAGGCAAGACGGAATCATCGTGTGCAACTCGCTAATTCTTTCAGGCGTGGAGAGTTGAATGTGGTACCTTGTGTAAAAGCGGTTCAAGGTATAAAAGAAAGAATCAATTTCCTCAACCAGGATCATCTCAGAATAGTAAATGGCGACATTTACTTGGATGCACGCTCGAACTCGAACTCCAACTCGAACCCAAACTCGAACCCAAACTCAGTCTCGAACTCAAGCGGTAGTTCCCTTGGGCGTGTGAATTTTCACCTTAATTTTAATTCCTCTTCCAGGTCAAGCGAGAGCAGTAATAATTCTGGAGAAGCAGGGAATAATAATAATGTTGGAAATGACACAGTTAGGAATGCTGAACAGCGTGTTCAGGAGATTCAGAAAAGTATTCTGACTATAATAGGCTTTTACTATACTGCCAACGTTATGGATCTGTATAATAGATACCTTCCTGAAGACATGAATCAGCGTAATAGTTTTAATACCTACTACATGACGATGGTACATAACCTACCAGAAGTGGATCTTGCAACTCCGTTCTATTATTATGGTCGAACGGCTGATACTACTAAATTGTTCCAAGGCCAGAGAAAGATAACTGGCGCAAACGTGGTGGCTAAGTTGAGGGATTGTGCTGCCCAAGACATGAACAATAGAGAGATGAAGACATTCTTCCATAAATTGCACATGGCAATAGTCCAGGAAATGCTTGTGAAAGAAGGCTTCAGGTATAAGATAGAATTTCCTATGGGAGAAACGGAGAATGCTGCCAATTGGAACATGTGTGTCAATAGATTCCGTTTTGAGTGTAAGAAAGAAAAATCACCAAAGGATAGTGTAATGGACACTCTTGCTCAGGCATTCCTGAACGTGAACTCCGCCGATGTTGCAGGTATATTAAGAAATGCGGGTAGCGCCGTCAGCTCTCGTAAATGGTGGAAGGATTGGTGGACAAGCATGAGACCTGACTCCAGCGGAAAGATTTTCCTCTGTGGCAATGTCAGAGATAGGCTCTTGACATTCAAAGACGGAACTCTCTCCATGAGCGAGAATGAGCTATTCGAAGATTTAAGACGTTTGATGCTGATAGGTGACGTCCTCTAACCCCAAAACCCCAAACCCCCAAAAAACCCAGAACTATGACAGACATCTTCAGTCTTAAATTATCATATAAGAGCGATGCTTCACTCAGCAGGGAAGTCAGCATGTACAATGACGGCTACACAACGAGCACGGAGTTCGATTTGCCTAAGCAGGGATCCACAGCGAAGGAGCATATCTCGCTGACATTCCTCAACATGTCCTTCTCCAAGCAGATGTACAAGCCGATGGAGCTAAGTGCTGAGTTCAAGGTGTCGGGCAAGATGCCTACACGCAGAGACTTGTACAACTTCTTCCGCGACTGTACGGTTGACCTGATATATATCACAAGAACTCCTGGACAAGCCCCTGTTTTCTACAGCGTGCTGCAGAACGGCATTGTCGCTGACGTGAAGCCTGTCTTTGGCAGGTACGCGCGCCTCGTGATGACGATATGCTCTGCCGACTACTCGCTAACCCTCAACAGCTTCTGCCGCTCATACACAGGCAAGCGCTTCTTCACCGATGTCGTTAAGCCGCAGCTTGAGAAAGAGCCATGGAGCCTCCCTTTGGACTATGCGAAGGATGAACAGGGCAATATGCAGACCACTCACCTACATGTGCTCGGCTACGACGGACAGAAGGAGGTGGTGCAGCCGTATATGGTGCAGTACAACGAGAGCCTGTACGACTTCATGGCGCGCGTGGCACACCGCTGCGGAGAGTTCATGTATTACGAAGACGGAATGTTCCATATAGGACTGCCATGCGACAAGGTTGCTGGAACACTAAAGGAAAAGAAGGTGGATAGCGAGAGCGTCATCACACAGGGCAAGGGAAGCATCGAAGACCCGAAGATTGTGAACGTGATGAAATGCGCCAGCGTAACATATCTCGACAGGCGTAAGCGCAACGAGAATGTGCAGGCGAAAGACTTCTTCTGGAACACCACAACCGTCTCAAGCACAAAGGAGGAGATACAATCTACAGTCCCTGACTACGCCTACGACTCCACTGCCGGACACGACTGGGCGATGGAAAAGCGTATAAAGGACGGCGGAGCAAGCGTGGGCACACGTATGGGCACGGCATGGAAGGCGCAGATATTAGGCAACGCGGCTGCGGCGCTCACCAGAGTGAACGTGGGCGATATGGTGTGGAAGTTGGGCGAGCAATGGGGGGAGACTGCTGCCAACACTGCAATGGACGCCAAATTATACAACATGCGACTGAACAGTCAGTTTGTTGATAAGAGCATGCTGTGGAACGGGAAAGATGATACAAGGACAAACGAGCAGCGTGACGAAAAGAAAGACTATCTCTATGAGACATGTACGGACCCTGCGAAGCTCTCCGACAAAGGCAGTACTCATTTCTGTCCGTTCACTAACTATGCCGACAACGGTGCCAACCGCTTCATGGTCTTCGACACCGCATATTACGCTGCCATTGCCGACGCTGCCACACACGTCTCAGCAAACACCGTGGAGGTGAATCTCGGAACACATTATCAGGTGGTCGCTCTTGGCGACATCGTGAAGCTGAGCAATGAGAGCACACTGTATGTCGTAACAGCCATCAGGCGTACCACCACCCCTGTCTATTACTCCGACCTTATTCATCAGGCATCGTCATTCTCGCGAGAGTCATCAATGACCACTGAGCGCGAGGTGATGAGCGACGACAAGATAGAGTATATTATGGAGATGGTGCCGCTGCTCATGGATGCCGACCTGAAGAATCTTCCTTCAGGCAGTCATCTGCGCTGCAATGTGGGCAACAATGCGTATCTCGTCCTGCCACCAGAGCGCGAAGAGAGCGACTACCGCATCGCTGGCAAGCAGCGCGCTTTTGTGGCAAGCAATTATGACCCTGACCTGCGAGGCATGCTCTCCATACGTTATCCCTGGCAGAAGGATTCTGACGACCCCTCTCCATGGGTACGAATGACTACAGAGTATGCTGGCGGAGAAGGCATATTCGGAGGAATGTTCTTCCGTCCAGACAAAGGTGCGGAGGTTATTGTGGATTATACTGGCGGCAATGTGGAGCAGCCATACGTCATCGGACAGCTCTATAATCATGACTATGAGGTGGCTGGCGATGCGTTATCTATTGGTGGAGACCATAACCATTGCATCGCGTCAAAGAACCATCATGGCGTCTTCTTCCACGACGCATCGAATGCGGCTGAGGCCCTCGGCTCTGTGGCGCCCCTTGTCAATCTTGTCAACACGTGCGGAGTACTGACAGCGCTTATGCCGCCGGTACTGTTCAATAATGAGAACGAAAAGTTCTGGGCGGGAGGCATGAGCTTTAGGGATAAGTTCGGCTTGTACAACATGTCAATGTCGTCAAGTGAACGAAATATCACTTTCGACTCACCTGCCGGCGACCTGAAGGTCAACGCCTTCACGGGCATCAACTTCTCAGCCCCATGCGGCGACATCAACATAAGGGCGAAGAACATAAAAATAAAGGCGGGAAACACGGTCACTATGATGTCGGGAGAGAATATCGACCGCGCATTCTGGGAGGAACCGGCAAAGAATTTTGCCAAGGACCTCGTGGCAGGGGCTGTGGGCACGCTCGCAAGTTCGCTGAATGCTACTTTCTGCTTCAAGGTCGTTGATATGGGGTTGGTGCGCCATCTTTACGAGTGTATCATTAAGCCTATAGATGGAACATTAAAATTAAACTCAAAGCGATACCTCACCATGTGTGCCGGAGTAGATACCGAGATAATGTATCCCGACGCTATCGAAACTGCGGAGGGGCAGCCAGGAGAATTGGTTGTATTGACGCGATTTGCAGAGAAAATACAGGACTTCTCCCGGAAGATTGATTTGTTGTCAGGTAAGCTATTGGGCTTTGCCGAGGCTTTGCGTTGGTGTGTTGATGTTGTGAGTGCAGCATTTAAACCGTATTATTTGCGCGATTTGTTTTTCGATAAAAAAATCATATCGGAGAAATGTCTCAGCTTTATCAATGATATAATAAGCTCCGGTAACGCCCCTGCACAAGACACGCTGTTCAATAGCATCAAAGAGGAAATACCTGACGATCAGTTCGATATAGGCATAGCCCTCGAACCTAATGAAGAAAATGCTATGGCAAATACCATAAAGGCAAAAGTAAGAGGTACAGAGGAAAGATTGGTTCTATGTTCTCAAGCAATACATAAATTGAAAACCTCTCAGAACATAGGGCAATTGATGCAGGAGTATGGTTTGGATAGAGGCACTCTTGTTGAATGGGATAATGTAGCGGTAACGGATCATTTGAAGACATTCTTGCCGGACAGATTCGATGACAAAACACTGAAAGGATATGGTAAACTGAATATTGCTCAGCGTGAAAGTGTAAAACTATTTGTGCGCAGAAACCTTGTAAAGGAATACTACACTGCCAACAAGCCAGACTTTCTGTTAGGTCAAAACGTGGAAGTAAATGTAGACGATGACCTAATCAGGACATGGATCAACACACTGAAATTCCAGAGGGCTAACAATACCCCAGACAACTATTGGGCTTCTTTGGCTACGAGTGCTTTCAACACGATGACGGGAATGTCTATGGAGCCGGGAGACTTCACAGATTTAGGAAAGGTCTTGAAGACATCGGTCGGAGCACTTAAACCAGACAGACGCGGAATGATACTTATGGCGGGAGAAGACAAAAGGACATATCATTTCACGAACGGACAGTTCAAGGTCTGTCAGCACGGCTTGGAGAAGGTTAGAGAGGCACTGTCAAACGCATTGCTCAAAAAAGCATAAATTACAAGCCCCCCAAACCCCTGAAGGGGGAGCGAACTAAAGCCAAAGCCAACTTCGGGGTTAGGGGGCAAAAAACATTCATATCATGGATACTCTAAAACTCAAATTCATACATCCGTCAGCATCTCAGGCCGACAAGGCGGAGATAACATTGGACAGGTTTGACGCCAACGACTTCACCATCCGCAGGGATGGCAATGTGAAGAAGTTCAGACTCACCTTCAGCAACCTGTCGTTCTCCAAGGAACTGTACAAGCCCGTGGAGATAGACGCCGCGTTCATACTGAGCGATGCGGAGGGCAAGCAGCTACCGTTGCCAGCGGAGCTGTGCAGCTACTTCCGCGAGTGTACAGTGAGCCTGTTGCACGTTGTGGAGACACCGGGAGCGGCGACAAAGACGGTCGGTGTGTTAGAGAACGGCATCGTAACGGAGGTGAAGCCTGTCTATGGCGCCCACGCGAGTGTTACCATGACGATATGTTCTCCCGACTACCGTCTCACCCTCGACAAGTACTGCCGCTCATACACCGGCAAGCGCTTCTTCAAGGATGTGGTGGTGCCGCAGTTGGAAAATGAGCCGTGGAACATCAGTGTCGCTGGCACGAAGGACGCCGCCGGCAACAAGCAGACCACCAACCTGCGTGTGCTCGGATACGGAGAGACGAAGGAGATGATACAGCCGTACATGGTGCAGTACAACGAGAGCCTGTACGACTTCATAGCGCGCGTGGCACACCGCTGCGGAGAGTTCATGTATTACGAGAACGGCAGCCTACATATCGGACTGCCATGGCAGAAAGTCTCAGGGGCACCAAAAGACAAGAAGGTGGATAGCGAGAGCGTCGTCACTGATGGCAAGGGAAGCATCGACGACCCGAAGATTGTCAATGTGCTGAAATGTTCACGCGTGACATATCTCGACAAGCGCACACGCCACGAAGGTGTGCCGACAAAAGCATTCTACCGTAACAACACGACGATTGACCTGGGTAAGGCTGACATGCAGGCGAGCATTCCGGAATATCCATACGACTCCAATATCGGTCACGACTGGGCAATGGTGAAGCAAAACCGCGGTGCGTTGGAATCGAGCGACAATCAGCGTAAAAGCGACTGGAAAGGAAAGGCGATAGAGATAGCCACCACGGGACTCAACCGCGAATCAATAGGCGGAACTGCCATACAGATGGGCATGAAATGGGGTATGTTCGAGAAGGACATGGCGCACAATGCAAAGATTCTCAATATGCTGAACGACAGGCAGTTCGTCGATAAGAGCCTGTTGTGGAACGGAGAAGACAGCGAGAGAATAGCGGAGCAACGAGATGAAGAGAAGAGCTACCTCTACGAGATAAGCACCGACCCTGCAAAGGTGCCTGACAACAAGCAGAGTCACTACGGACCATTCTGCAACATCTCTGACGACGACAACAAGCGCTTCCTCTATTTCGACAACGCCTTCTACGCCGCCATCGCTGATGCCGCCACCTACGGCTCTGCCAATACGATAGAGGTGAACATGGGCGAGTACTACAGCGATGTCTTCGTGGGCGACATAGTGAGACTGAGCAACGAGGACGCGACCTATGTGGTAACAGCCGTCAGACGCAAGACCACACCGGTATATTACTATGAGGTGGCGGATGACGACGCCATGGACACCGGCGACGAACTGAGCGAACTGATACGCAGGGACAGGGTGGAATATGTACTTGAGATAGTGCCACTGTTCACCGCCGACGACCTCAAGATTCTGCCTTCGGGCGCGAACCTTCAGTGCAATGCGGCTAATGGAGCCTTCGCCGTCTTCCCTCCTATGCGCGAGGAGAGCGACATACGCACATCGGGACCGCAGAGGGCCTTTGTTACATGTACGGAGGACAATACATCACACGGCCATGTGTCTTTGAGATACACATGGCAGAAGCCAACCGACGACCCTTCACCATGGGTGCGCATGAAATGCGACTATGCGGGCGCTGACGACTTCCCCGGAGCTGGAAGCAAGAGCTTAGGTGACGTCTATGGCGGTGGAAGCATGTTCTTCCGACCGGATGTCGGTACGGAGGTGCTTGTCGGATTTCTCGGAGACAATGTGGAACAGCCGTATGTCATAGGACAGCTGTTCAACAAAAGTCAGATGCAGCCGGGAGAGACTTTCGCCATGGGAGGCGACTATAACCACGCCATAATATCAAGAAACCACCACGGCATATATTTCCACGACCCATGCAACGCTTTCGAGGCGCTCGGCTCGCTATCGCCAATAATTAACACCATCAACAAGATTGGCGTAGTAAACTCTCTGTCACCGCTGATGGTAAACTCTAACAAGGATGACAAGTATTGGGCAGGAGGCATCACGCTGCGCGACCGCTTCGGCATTTACAGCATCTCCATGTCGTCCGACAAGCGTAACATCACCGTCAACTCACCGTTGGGCGATGTCAAGATTGACGCCTTCACCGGTATTACGATATCAGCACCTGCGGGCGACATCAACTTCGTGGGAAAGAACATCAGTCTGAAGGCTGGTAACCAGATAACCATCAGCTCGGGAGAGAATATCGACCGAGAGTGGTGGGATAATCCAACGAGTAGCTTCGCAAAAGACCTTGCCAAGGGCGCAATCTCTGCCGCTACAACAGCCGTGAAGAGTGTAGCCGACATACAGGTTGTTGACATGGCGCTCGTGCGCACCCTCTACGAATGTATTGTCAAGCCTATCGAGGGCACTCTGAACTTCACGTCAAGGCGTTACCTCACCGTTACTGCCGGACTGAACAATGTGGTAAAATACCCAGGTGTTGATGGGGAACGAGACAATGAAGATTTTGGAGGAGTAAACACCCTGAACAGTTTTATGACTGATTTGCGTGAATGTGGTGCTATTTTATGTAGTATTCCAGCGTGGATAGTTCATTCTATCGTAACTATTCATAATTTGTGTGATTTGATTGGTAACATCGTTGTGACACGATATATTAAGTCAGACGAAAATGATGGAAGGACTGTTAAAGCGATATTCCAGGAAAACTATATTAGTTTTGTTGGTCAATGGATGGCGAGTAGGAATAGACCTCAACTTCATCTGTTAGTAACAGGTCTTACTGAAAGACCGGTGCATCTCGATCTTCAGAATAATCCTAATCAGCAAAATAATGATGATGCCAACCAACATAATAGTCAAGTCGTCCAGGAAATTTTTGGAACGAATTTGAGGGATTTGGAAGATAGTGTTGTACTTGTGGTAGTTGCCAAGGGGTCAATGCAGGATAACAATTTATTAACTTTGTACCGTAATTTGCTGCAAAGTTTTCCGGGTTTCTTCGTCAATAACGTTCCTCAAAAAGTCTTAAGTTTCATGGGAGAACAGACAATACCGGACCAGATAAAAACATATCTCCCAAATGGCAACTTCGATAAAGTATTTTTTAATAGCATTCCCGTTCTTTGCGATTCTTATGCTGGAGGGTATAAAGAAACATATAGAATACCTTTTATCAAAGATTTTTACAATAAACACAAGCCTCCGTTCCTTCCTAAGTTAGATGTACCGGATAATTGTAGTATTGACGAGTTCAAAAGAGCCGTCGATGGACTCAGGTTGCAGGAGTCGCACTCATGGTTTAGTGCCGGCGATTTGCTTAAAACGGCGACAGAAGCATTGGTAGGTATGTCATGGGATGATATAAAGGGTAAACAATGGGGCTTCTCGAAAAGCCAGCTGAAGCCTGATAAACGAGGAATGTTGCTCTTTGCGGACAATGATGACAGGACATTCTTTTTGAAAAACGGCACCTTTAATGCTCTTGAACATAGCATGGTACAACTAAGGCGTGAATTGAGGATAAGTAACTTTGCGGATGACAATGATGGAGTATGATAGTCAGTGTGACTTGTTGCGTGGCGCAAAACTCCGTGCAAGAGCCATCGCAGAAGCAATGCGTCA
>JABUUE010000035.1:15774-17910 GCA_021443335.1 Bacteroidaceae bacterium | reverse complement strand
TACTTCGTACTTAGTACTTCATACTTAATACTTCGTACTTAGTACTTAGTACTTCGTACTTTATACTTGTCACTCTCGTTACATTTCTGGTAATTTCGTTACATAGATACGATTTTTTCACTTTTTGATACAATTGTGTTAATAAGTGTGAAAGCGAATGCCGTAACTTTGCCCTCAGAAAAACGCAGGGAGGGTTCTATAAGGCATCTGGACCTCCCATCTCACTTTAGCTTGCGAAAATGGAGTATAGTATTCACAAAATATAAAAATTATGAAAAGATTATTTACTTCTATTTCTACTTTAGCCTGCGCAGCCATAATGTGCGCTCAAGTGCCCACCACATCGCCTGTCAATGTTTCTGAACTCGAAGTGGGAGCAGCCGACTTCTGGACAATTGACTTTAAGGACGGCACTACCACCGTGGTGTGGAACCAAGCAAATCTAGGGTGGTCAAAGGTACAGATGTTTATGAACAGCATTCGGAACGGTGAGTCTTTAATGACCGACGGGAACCCGGTTTTTGTGGGTGGCGACTATGGTACGCGCTCATGCACGATGTTTGAACACCGACAGACTTTCGCTGATGCCGACGATAATATCCTCGTCATTACTAACGACTGCCGAAACGCTGAGGCGCAGGACAACTTCTCAGGCACGGTAAGCAGTTATGCCCTATACAAGGTGAACAAAAACGGGGAGATGCTATGGGACGAGCCGCTCGACCTCGGACGTGGGCTGTCTGGTGTGCACACCAGCGTGAGTGTCACGCAACTGAGCGACGGGTCGTATGTGGTGGCATGGACATGCATAACCGACGACCTCTCTCTCTTTCCGCAAGATGAGAATCGCGCGTATGTGATGATGGAGCGAGTGAGTAAGGACGGAAAACTCGTCTGGGACGCCCCCAAGACTTGGATGAGCGCTGACGAAGACATCTGTTACAACTACCTGTTCGACGGCGGCGACAATGAGTATGTTATCGTTTCGCTTCGGGGTATGGAGATGTATATGGTGGCTAACCGCTTCGATGCCAACGGCAACCCGGTATGGGATGGCGAAACCATCATCACCTGTGGCAGATATGCCAACGGTAGCACTGCTGTCTATCCTATTTTCGACATCCAAAGCGACGGCAACGGCGGAGTGATGGCTTCATGGCACGACTTCTCGGAGAACCCTGAACTCGAGGTGGTCAGAATGGCGCATATCGACCGCAACGGTCAGCACACGTATGATACGGGAGTCGGCGGCACGCGGGTGACAAACATCATTGATGCAGGGTTGGCATACCGCAGCCATCTGCCCAAATATGTGGAAGACAAGGCTACCGGCGATATCTTCATGGTACACAAAGTAGTGGAGCCTGTTTATCAATTGCTGTCATCTCTCGTGCTGCAGAAACTCGACAAGGACGGCAACGTGACATGGAAACCGGAAGGCGTACTGGTGGAGGACATACAGCGCCGCTCCATTGACTGCTCTCGCATCGTTCTCGACAAGGACGGAAATCCTGTGGTGTTCTATCTTGAATACATAGCGCCAGATGCAGACCCTGATGCGAGGGGATGTCACATCTATGCACAGAAATTTAATAAGACGGACGGCACTAAGATGTGGGAGAAGCGCGAGGAGGTTTCCATCAACTACGAATATCCGTTCATCTCCGACTTCCGCGTGTCTCCGCTCATCAATGGCGACCACTGGATAATAACTTGGACAGGTCAGGCTACACCAAGCATGGTGAATTCGAAACCAGCCTTGTTTATGACGAGTTTCACCGACAACGGAACAACCAAAGTAGTGAACGTGAACGAGGAACAGGGTGACGATGCAACGGTGAGATATTTCAATCTCAACGGTGAAAATGTGTCAGACTCTAATCTCACCCCAGGCTTTTACATCAAGCGCCAAGGGCAGCATGTCACGAAAGTTTTGGTGAAATAAACCAATAGAGCATACTTCCTTGTCTTTGACTCCGGTATTAGATGGTTTTCATCGAGACACAAAAAGTGTTCATTTGTTTTGATTGACCTTCCTAAATCTGTTCTGCAACTCCTTCATTGCCTGCATCAGTTTGTCAAAAGACAAAGATTCCGCATAGATGAAGCTGCTCTGCATATCCTTATAGTCAGCCT
>JABUUE010000035.1:0-12905 GCA_021443335.1 Bacteroidaceae bacterium | reverse complement strand
CTTGAACTTCCATTTGTGGTATTCTATCCAGCGGTATTTCTCCTGCTGCTCTGCCTGGTAGGTTTCCGACAGTGGGTTGGTGGCGAGGTGCTCATAGTCTTTCTTCTGCCACAACGACCATGGCGGAGTGATGTGCACGCTGAGCATGAACTCTGAACCGCGGCGGGGGAACAACTGGTTGTCGGTACTTGTACGCGACAGCGTGATACCGAGGTTGAGGTTGTTGCAGTTACCGTTCTGCACGAGGAAGTAAGACCAGTTCTTAAGCATATATCTCTGGAAGGCAACCTCTGCCGACAGCTGGAAATAGTCGTCAGGCCAACGCAGACGCTTGCCCCAGCCTATGGATGCTCCGAAGATGGAGATAGCCTTGTCGGGGTCGTAGTAGTTCTCGTAGCCGTAGTTGTAGGAGTTGCCGTAGCCGTACATGTAGTTGTAGTAGTTGTTCATGTACGCCGAGTTGTAGTACATGTTGGACACGTCGGTCTGCTTTGAGAAGTAGGCGCCGACGGTGAACTGTATAGGACGCTTGCCGCCAAACCATGAGGTAGAGTACGACGCGTTGTACGACTGGTAGTAGGTACCGTTGGTCTGCGCACCGATGGACAGCACTTCGCCGTCGCCGATAGGGAGGATGCCGCGGTGCTCGCCGTTCTTGCGGAAGAGGTTGGCCATGGAGAAGTTGTTGAGTTTCAAGCCGACTCTACCGATGACACCTGTCTGTCCCCAACCGAGGGAGAACTCTATCTGGTCGTTCGATTTCTGCTCCAACTGCCAGTTGATATCTACTGTGCCGTCCTCTGGGTTTGGCTTCACGTCTGGGTTCACCTTCTCCGGGTCGAAATGGCCCATTGACGCGAGCTCGCGGGCGGTACGCATAAGGGCTTCCTTAGAGAAGAGGTCGCCCGGCTTGGTACGAAGCTCACGGCGCACGACATTCTCATACAGGCGGTCGTTACCGAGAATTCTCACGTGCGAGAGGCGTGCCTGCTGACCTTCCTGAATACGCATCTCGAGGTCGATGCTGTCGCCGTCAACATTTATCTCTGTCGGCACAAGCTGGTAGAACAGGTAACCGTTGTTCCAGTAGTTGTTGCCCACGGCGTCATCATCCTGCGACAGACGCTTGTCGAGCAGTTTCTGGTTATACACATCGCCCTTCTTCATGCCGAGAGAGCGTGCGAGGAAATCGGCCTTATACACCGTGTTGCCCACCCATGTGATGTCGCGGATATAGTATTTTATACCTTCTTCCACATTTATCTGTACGCTAACGTGCTTGTCATCGACGTTCCATACGCTGTCGGATATGATTTGCGCGTCGCGGTAGCCAAGTTCGTTGTATTTCGCGATGAGGTTTTTCTTCGCCTCCTCGTAGCGCTCGGGGGTGAACTTCTTCTTCTTGAATATGTTCTGCAGCTTGCCGGCCTCGCTGATGGTCTTCAGTGCGCCTGAGCTTATGAGGTTACCCTTTATCTTCTTTGTCGAAAGTTTCTCGTTACCGGTGATGATGATGCTGCGCACCTTCTTCTTCTCGTGCTTGTCGATATGGATGTCGAGGATGACGTGGTTCCTGTTAGAGAGGTCTTCGCGCTGCACGATGTTTATCTCGGCATCCTTGAAGCCCTTGTCTTCAAAGTATTTCTTCGCCAATATTTTGGCGCGGTTAATCATGTTTGGTGTTATCTGCGAACCTTTCAGCAGACCAAGTTTCTGCTCCATATCCTCACGCTCCGACTTCTTCTTCAGTCCGAGGTAGTTGATAAGGCTCACGCGTGGGCGTGTGGCAAGGCGGATGTGCAGGTATGCGTTCTCGCCGACGATGGAGTCAACACCTATCGCCACATCTGAGAACAGGCCGTGACGCCAGTAGCGCTTCGTGGCTTCCGTAATCCTGCTGCCTGGTATCTCCACCTTCTCGCCTACGGACAGTCCGGAAATGCCTGCTAACATGTAGTCCTCATAGTCTGTAACACCGCTAACGGCAATGCCGGCGATGGTGTATGTCTTAGGGTCCCCAGCGTAGGATATCTCAGGGTTAACGATTCTCTCTTGCGCCATCGCCACCGCGGACACCGCCAATAGCGTGCAAAAGAGAAGAAACTTGCTTATCGTTGTCATCTATGTTGGTTCTTATTGTTGTTTCTAATTGTTATTGGGCTTTGAAATCTTGAAGTCTCGAAGTCTTGAAATCTTGAAGTCTCGAATCCTTGATTCCTGGATTCCTCGAAATCCTTGCTTTTTTACTTCGCTTCCACCTGTTCCCCGGTCTTTCCGTATCTCCTTTGTCTCTTCTGGAACGAGTCGATGGCCTTATGCAGCTCTTCCTCGTTGAAGTCGGGCCAGAAGACATCGGTAAAATACAGTTCGGAGTATGCTATCTGCCACAGCAGGTAGTTGGATATCCTGCATTCGCCGCCGGTGCGGACGAGCAGGTCGGGGTCGGGGATGCCGGCGGTGGCAAGGTTGGCAGCAACGGTCTCTTCGGTGATGTCCTCAGGTTGCAGTGTGCCGTCCTTCACCTGTTGCGCTATGCTCTTCATAGCCGCCGTAATCTCCCATTTTGAGGAGTAGGAGAATGCCAACACCATTGTCATGCCCGTATTGTTGGCGGTGCGGTCGATGGTGCGCTGCATCCTTGTCTTTATGATGTCGGGTATGCGGTCTCTGTCGCCGATGACCATGAAGCGCACATTGTTCTTCTCGAAGATTTCGTCCTCAAGGTTCTGCAGCACAAGGTCCATCAGCGCAGCAACCTCCTCGGCGGGACGACTCCAGTTCTCGGTGGAGAAGGTGTAGAGCGTCAGGTATTTGATGCCCATATTGGAGCATTCGGAGGCTATGCGCCTAACGGTCTCCACGCCTGCCGAATGGCCGTAGCTTCGCGGCATGCCTTTCTGCTTCGCCCAGCGGCCATTGCCGTCCATTATTATTGCGAGGTGGTTAACGCTAATTTCTTTATTCATGATTTTGTTTTTTTCCGGCTTTCCGGCTTTCCGGCATTCCGGCATTCCGGGTATTCCGGCTTTCCGGGTATTCTGGCATTCCGGCTAATATTCGACGTTGCAGTTGCTGCACTTAGGCATCAGGCTGTATGTGAGCGTTGCCTTCAGCATCGTGTATCCGTCGGTGTTCTTGAATATTCCGCTGCTCGGTATTCCGTACGGGTCGGCATATCCGTCGAGCTTATCCGAGAGGGTGAAGTTCGCCACCCATTCCACACCGAGGTTAAGTCTGTCGGCAACCTTGAATTTCACTCCTGCGCCGATGGGCAGGTGGCCTGTTACCACGGAGCCTGTCTGCGTCTTGGCGTATGTCAGTCCCAAGCCTATCAGCAGGTAGGGCGTTATGCGTTTCGCCCTGTGGTAGTCGCGGCCGGTGCCGTAGGGCCAGAAGTTATACTCGTAGGTGGCGGTGAGATGTGCCATCGAGTTCTTGAATTTCTCCTCTGGTATCGTCCACTGCATCCCTTCGCCCTCGCCGCCTTGCACGGGCATCGGTGTTATCTTGCCTGAGAGTATGCCGTAGCCCACATCGGCCCTGAGAGCCATATATGGGTTTATCACTCTGCGCACTATCACTGACCCTGTCGGCTGAAGGCATTTCAGCACCGACCCATTGAAGTCGCCGAGATAGTTCACCCAGCCTACGCCGCCACCAAGTTCTAACCTATATTCCACATCGCCCTCCTGCGCCTTCACCAAGGTGCAGCAACAGAGCAGCAATATGGAGAGGAAAAGTCTCATTAATACCTCCCCCTATACACGTTTCCTTCGTTGGTTATTAGCCACAGGCGGTTGTATTTGTCGGCGACAATCTCTCGCGCCTTTTCGTTCGCCGTTTTGAAGGTAGGGAGTTTCTTGTTCCATGGCGAGAGCCATGAGCGGCCGTAGTCGTCGCTGATGGCGAGGCGGCTGTCGGATGCTGAAACGAGTTGCTTGTCCTTGTATTTTGTCACCCTCACGTTTTTCTCGCTGGTGAGTATCTTGCCCTTCTCTTCGTTGGTGAGCTCCATCCATTTCTGTGGCTCGTATTTGTTCTCGCCCTTGTACATCACCCTTGTCGTACCGTTCTTGTCGGTGCCCACGATGACTGTCGATTTTATGCTCGACGATGTGAGTGTTGTCATCTCGATGAGTGATGGCGGAGTGCTGAACAATGGCAGACGCTCTGCCTCCTGCTCGTAGAAGCTCTCCTCGTTGCTGGTGCCTGTGAGTATGTCGTAGGCTGTCAGCTTGCCGTCGCACAGTGCATAGAGCCATCCTGTGCTGTAGCCATATACCTGCGATGCCTTCATCGTGCCTGCCGCAGTCCATGTCTGTCCGTCTGCCGATGAGCATATCTGTCCATTGCTGTCGCTGGCGTAGAGCATATCGTTCACGATGGCTATGTTCGTCGCGTTGTCGAGAGTGATGTTTGTCGTAAGCTGTGTCCATGTCTTGCCGTCGCTCTGTGGCAAGGTGTAGAGGTTTGTTACGCCGTCCTTCACCACTTTGGCGAGCATATATTCTTTCCATGGCTGCAACTGTATGCCACTCGCATCCTTGAAGATGCCCACCTCGTAAGGCGCGTCCCATTTAGTGCCCGACAGCTCATCCTCGTGCTTGAAGTTCACCTTCACCTGGTAGTCGTTGCGTGAAAGACCATTGTTTGACATTATGATGAAGGTGCGAGGGTTGCTCTTGAAACTGATGGAATCGGTTGATTTATAGTAGAATAGCGTATCGCTCACCATGCTCTTCAGCAGGATGATGCCTGAGTTGATGGCGGTGACATTGCATATCATGTGCAGCGAGTCGATGCCGTTGACGAGTGAGTCGGTATTGTAGATAAGACGCTTACCCTGGTCGATGGTGAACTTCACCGCCGATGCGTCGTAGGTGGTGACGTATGTGCTGTCGGCACCAGTGGATGATTTTGTGTGGACGGTGCGCTTCAGCGTGCCTAACGAGAAGGCGGTGATGGCGCTGTCGTCGTAGTATGTCACGTTGTCCTCGTTGCCCTTGAGGCATGATGTAAGGGCGTAGATGCCCAAAAGGAAAAATATGAGTCTCTTCATTGTTTTCATAATACAGGGCGCAAAATTACTGATAATATTTCGTTTTTCCCATATATTAGATGTTAAAATCAACATTCCTGCCACCTTTTTTAATCTTTTTAAAGATTTTTAAACAATAATTGCCATTGCCCTTTGCAAAAACCCTATGACTTTTGCCTCAAAACCCTATGACTTTTATCCCAAAACTCTATGACTTTTGCCCCAAAACTCTATGACTTTTGCCTCAAAACTCATAGGAAAACTTACAGCTTCAACGCCAAAGCCAACGCCAACGCCAACGCCAAAGCCAACGCCAAAGTTACAAATCCGTTACTAAAGCCTTCAGTATGTTGCATAAAAATTTCAGTGTTGATAATTTTGCGCCAACAATTATTAACGACAGCCTTCAGTAAGGCTTATAAATTCAAAACAACAAGCTATGAAAAGAAACGGTAAGATTTTTATTGACAGGGAGTTGATGCAATGGAAATGGCATAACAACCCTACGATGATGACAGTGTGGGTGCATCTGCTTATGCTCGCCGAATACGAGCAGAGGGAGTGCGAAGGAGTGACGTTGAAGCGTGGCGAGTGTCTTGTCTCGCAGCAGTGGCTCGCCGAGTTCGTGGGCATCAGCGAGAGGATGCTGCGCACATGCCTCGAGCGACTTGCAGAAACGGGCGAGATAGAGAAAAAGAAGACGTGGAGAAGGACACTCATCGTGATAAAGAAATATGATGAGTACCAGAGTGTTGCGCGCCGTGCGGAAACTGCTACGACGACCACAGCGACAACCACAACGGCACCCGCTGCACCCGAGAGCGACGACATACAGAAAAATAATATAACAAACAAAAATCTGACAGACAGATCAGAGCTGGAGAAGGAAAAGATGGCTTACGCCCTCAGGATGTCGAATGACGAGGGGTGGAAGGCAAAGTGCGTGAACGAGGGAGTGTTCCCCGCTGTCAACTACTGCGGCTATATCATCGGCTTCTGCGAATACCAGCGGCAGACCTCGCCCACCAAGCGCTGGCTCTCGTACCAGGACTTCTGCATGCACTTCTACTCCTGGAGCCGACTGGTGAAGAGGGAGACGGCAAGGAAATACTGCCTCCAGGCTTACGAGCGCAAAAGGCAGGAGGAGGCAAGGCGGATTGAGGAGGAGCGACAGGAGCAGATGTGGAGGGATATTGAGGAGGCGAAGAGAAAGGCAGTGCCATACCAGGGTTCAACCCCCTCTTGACATAAGCCTACATTAATTAAAAAGTTTTATTATTTGTTCGCTAATTATGAAAAGTTTTGTAACTTTGCACCGTTGCGTTATGGTATTTTTATCGCACTCTTCAATAGTTATTGTGTAACCTTTTGACAGTGAGTTTTTTACACCGTTAGAGGGGAATTAGAAATGTGCGGTTACACTAACAATTACCAACTTTCGCAAGCTGCAGTTGGAGGTTGGAAGGTTAAAGGTTGGAGGTTGGAAGGTTGAAAGGTTAAAGGTTGGAAGGTTAAAGGTTGGAGGTTGAAAGGTTAAAGGTTAAAGGTTGAAAGGTTGGAGGTTGAAAGGTTAAAGGTTAGAAGGTTAAAGGTTAAAGGTTGGAGGTTTAAAGGTTGGAAGGTTAAAGGTTGGAAGGTTAAAGGTTAAAGGTTAAAGGTTAGAAGGTTAAAGGTTGAAAGGTTTCGCTTTCGAAACTGAAAAAATTATCAAGATGAGGAATGTTTTCAAGTCCGGGGCGCGCTGGTATTTCAGCAAGGGCGCGCTGTCGTACTGGCTCGTCCTGCTGTGCGATGCCCTAATCGTACTGTTTTCAGGCATATTGGCTCATGTGCTGTCGAGTTCCGCGACGGACACTCTCGGCAATTTCTTCAGCGTGATGAACACATGGTGCGGCTACCTGCTGCTGTATCTTGTGGGCTTCAGGGTGATGCACACCTATTCGGGTGTGATACGCTACTCGTCGTTCATCGACCTGTATCGTGTGGCGGTTGCCAATCTTATCGGTGGACTGCTCATCCTCGCCGTCCGTCACCTCACGTTCATCGACACGCTGTTGATGCCGCTGCCGAAGGAGGAGGTGTTCACGGCGTGGTTCATAGCCACCTTCTTCATGTGGTGCTTGAGGGTCTTCGTGAAATATATCTACGACGTGTGCTACGTCTCCGTGTCGGCGCAGAAGGTGTTTATCTACGGCGTCAAGGAGGGCGGTATAGCCTTGGCGAAGGGCATGCGCTCGCAGCAGTCGGAATTTATCGTTGCCGGCTTCGTCTCCGACGACCGTGACGACTGCTCCCACCTGTTCATGGGTGCCAAGGTGTATTTCAACGACGAGAATCTTGTGGAGCACATGCGTCGCAAGAATGCCAAGATGCTCATGGTCAGTCCGTTGAAGACCGATGCTCTCCGCAACAACCAGGAGATGATAGACCGTCTTACCGAGTCTGGCATAAAGATGAGGATGTATCTCGGCAACAAGGAGTGGGACGGCAAGTCGGACCTCGGCTACTCACAGCTCAGCGAGGTGCGTGTGGAAGACCTGCTGCCGCGAAACCAGATAGAGGTTGACCTGAATGCCATCAGCGATGTGTTGCGCGGAAGATGTGTGCTCATCACGGGTGCCGCAGGTTCCATCGGCTCCGAGATGGTGCGCCAGGTGGCGAGGTTCTCTCCGGGACAGCTTGTGCTCATAGACCAGGCAGAGACACCGCTCCACGACATACGACTGATGATGGCGCGCCAGTTTCCCGACATACCTTGCGAGACCGTCACCGAGAGCATCTGCCATGAGCTACACATGGAGGTGATATTCCGGAAACACAAGCCCGAATATGTGTTCCATGCCGCGGCATACAAGCATGTGCCGATGATGGAGGACAACCCGGGAGCCGCCGTTGCCAACAATATCCACGGCACGCAGATAATAGCCGACCTCGCCGTGAAATATGGCGCGAGGAAGTTTGTCATGGTGAGCACCGACAAGGCTGTCAACCCGACGAATGTGATGGGCTGCTCAAAGCGTATCTGCGAGATGTACTGCCAGAGTCTCGACAAGAGTCTCAAGAGCCGTGCGGCAAAGAGCGGCGGCGCATCGCAGGGCTGCCAGTTCGTCACCACCCGCTTCGGCAATGTGTTGGGCTCCAACGGCTCCGTGATACCTATCTTCCAAGAGCAGATAAAGGCTGGCGGACCGCTGACAGTGACGCATCCCGACATCATTCGCTACTTCATGCTCATTCCCGAGGCGTGCCAGCTCGTGCTGCAGGCAGGAACGATGGGAGAGGGCGGCGAGATATACGTCTTCGACATGGGCAAGCCGGTGCGCATAGCCGACCTCGCCAAGCGTATGATACTCCTCTCGGGAGCGAAGGACATAGAGATAAGATACACAGGACTGCGCGACGGCGAGAAGCTCTACGAGGAACTCCTCAACTGCGAGGAGAACACTAAGCCGTCGTCACACCCGAAGATTAAGCTCGCCACCGTGCGTGAACTCGACTACCAGGAGGTGTGCGACGAGATAGCCAAGCTCGTCAGCATCACCAAAAGCGGCTACGACGATATGGCCATCGTCCGCCAGATGAAAGCCATAGTCCCCGAATTCAAGTCCAACCACTCCAAATACGAAGCTCTGGATAGAGAGTAAATTCGTAGGCTATAACCTTAAAACCTCAAATCTTAAAATCTATTTTGATTATGAATATTTCTATTCCACAAGATAACCTTCTTCAGATGCTTCTTTCTCTGAATGTTCGCAAGCGTAAATGGCTGGCAGACAAACTAATGGCATCAGTAAAGATGGAGAAGCATATCAGTCCGAGTGCTGATCCTTATTTTGACAATCCTGACAACATAAAGGATATTCTTCAAGCAGAGGAGGATATTCGTAGTGGGAAGGGTAAGGTAATGACTATCGATGAGATAAAGGCAGAACTATGCGTATAAATCATTTGTCACTTTAACTCCCCAATAACTCTATCATCAACTAAAACTTTTAATCTATATACTTATGAACATTCTGCTTACCGGTGGTGCCGGCTATATCGGTAGCCACACCATCATCGAACTTGACAAGGCGGGCCACACAGTGGTCGTAGTAGACAACCTCATTAACTCAAAGCCTGAGGCGCTGCGCCGCGTGTCGCAGATTATCGGCAAGGACATCCCGTTTGTGGAGGCCGATGTGCGCGACCGCAAGGCTATGGACGCCCTCTTCACCGACCATAAGATAGACGCGGTGATACATTTCGCCGGACTGAAGGCTGTGGGCGAGAGTGTTGCCAAGCCTCTCGAATATTACGAGAACAATATGAACGCCACCTTCGTGCTCCTCGACGCCATGCGCAACCACGGCTGCAAGAACATCATCTTCTCCAGCTCTGCCACCGTCTATGGCGACCCTGCCATCATTCCTATCACTGAGGAATGTCCTAAGGGACACTGCACAAACCCTTACGGACAGACGAAATCGATGCTCGAAGAGGTGCTTATCGATGTGCAGAAGGCCGACCCGGAATGGAACGTCGTTCTGCTGCGCTACTTCAACCCTATCGGCGCACACGAGAGCGGTCTCATCGGCGAGAACCCTAACGGCATACCTAACAACCTTATGCCTTATATCACGCAGACAGCCATCGGCATACGCAAGGAGCTTGGCGTCTTCGGCAACGACTACGACACTCCTGACGGCACCGGTGTGCGCGACTATATCCATGTCTGCGACCTCGCTGCTGGTCATGTGGCAGCCCTCCAGGCTATCGACAAGAAGCAAGGACTCGCCATCTACAACCTCGGCACCGGTCACGGCTACTCAGTGCTTGATGTTGTCAATGCCTTCGAGAAGGCCAACGGTCTCAAGGTGCCTTACGCCATAAAGCCTCGCCGCCCGGGAGACATCGCCACCTGCTACTGCAACCCTGCAAAGGCGGAGGCTGAGCTCGGATGGCACGCCACCCACGGCATCGAGGATATGTGCCGCGACTCATGGAACTTCCAGAAGAACAACCCGAAGGGGTATGAGTAGAAGGGGGAATTGACAAATGAGATACAACACTTCTGACATATTGGAATATATCGTGATGCTGATTTCAGAGTTTGCCAAGCGGTTTGCTCTGACACCCCGTCAGGCATATAGATATATCAGTCGTTACGGTGGTATTCAGCTCATTGAGAAGCATTACGGCATAATGCATACGCTTACTTTTGATGATGTTGTTGACTCATTGGCCAGTTACTGCGCAAACCAGGGAGGAGCATTGAGATGATACTGTATCACGGTTCAAACGTCGAGATAGAGACCATTGACCTAACCAAGTCCAAGGTAGGTAAGGATTTCGGCTGTGGCTTTTATTTGTCTGCGGAACAAGAGCAGGCAGAGGACATGGCAAGGTTCAAGGTCGATATACAAGGCGGTGAGATTTGTGTCACGTCTTTCGATTTCGATGACAGTTGTCTTAATAGTGGAGAGTTGAATGTGAAGACATTCGATGACTATTCTGAGGAATGGGCATCGTTTGTTTTAAGCAATAGAAAGAATTCCACTCGCCAACAGATACATCCGTATGATGTAGTCTTCGGACCGATAGCGGATGATAAGGTGGGCGCCCAGATAAGACGACTTGAGAATGGTGACATTGACATGAAAGAATTCATGAATCGAATCAGATATATGAGAGGCATCACCTTCCAATATTTTTTCGGTACAGAACAATCACTGAAATATCTTAGACACCTATGAGTGACCGAGAGTATTTAATAGAAACGATGACCATTGATTTGGCCAAGCTTCTTTTGCATAACGGCGTTGCCGGTGACATTCAGTCGGCACTTGATGTGGTGTATAACTCTGATACATACGAAAAGGTGTGTAGTGAGGGAAATCATTTGAGGTATCAGAGCCCTGGATATGTGTATTGCTATCTCAATGATGAGCTGAGGTCAGGCAAACTGTAACCCACCGATAACAAACTTTAACTAACGATATGACTATTAACAAGACAGCGATTTGGGAAAGGACAGGAGTGGCAATGCTCCTGTTCTCCATACTTTTCACCTTCTTTTTGTCGTTCTGCTATCCGATGGATGGCAGCAACGACATCTCCCTGCATTACTTACGCCTTGCGGCGGATAACGACTTCACCACCAACACGATGGTTGCCGGCACTACCTTCTTCTATAACCTGTGTAGTGAGTTCTTCGGCCACAACTATTGGATATGGCAGAAGCTGTCGTGGCTTATCAATGCCCTGACGGTGTTAGTGCCATACGTGTTTCTGCTGAACGCAAGGCAGAGACGCAGGTACGCCTTTGTCGCCGCGTTGGCGATGCTTGTCATGCAGCAGAGGTTCGGATGTGAGCCGTACAGGTTGGTGTTCCTGTTCATGACCATTATGATGACGAGCTTCATAAAGTATGTTGACACTAAGAAGTTCGAGTGGGTGTTCTTCGTTGCGGTGATGCTGCCGCTGATAGCCTACACCCGCTTCCCGAGTATCTTCGTATGGCCGTTGATGATTATCGCGTTCATTGTTCTCAATTACAATAAGTTATACACTTATTTCGTTGCCCTTGCCCCATTGCTGTTGCTCGTCTGGCTCGGATTGCTCTGCAACGGCACCATTGACGGCTATTTCGATGCTATCTTGAGCGATATTGACGGCGTAGGCGCTATGGGACATACCGTGGGCAGCGTCTTCTGGGCAGGCGTGGCGAGTATGCTCGAGACCTTGCTCTATGCCTTGCTGATAGCTTTCCCGTGCGTTATGTGTGTAGCGTGGAAGGTGAAGGAAGTTGATGTGTTCAAGACGCTTGCCATGGCTGGTGCCGGTGTTGTCACGCTGTTGGTGATTGTCTATCCTTCAGAGCATATCCTCGCCGCCTTGGTGTGGTGTGCCGCTGCGTTGCATTGCTACGACAAGCATTTCGCAAGGAAGAATGTGGCTGTCGCGATGACTGTTGTGTTAGCACCGTTATTCTGCTGTGCCGGCTCTTACGACGGCTTCATCTACGACTATTTCTCCGTATGCTACCTCCCTTACCTCGCCGTCCACACACAGTCTCTTGACATACGCCGACATAAGGAGAAGCACCACCATCACAGCGATGTTTACCGTTATGTGAAACGCCGTCTCTACCGCCGTCCGCTCATGGGCTTCATCGCGGTGTTCACGTTCGCCACACTGCTCAGCCGCTTCATCGCCTTCGGCAAGACGTATATGGAGTGTGGAGAATTATACATGGTGAACGCAAACTCTTTAGGAGCGAATCTCAACCGCAACTATGTGGGCGAGGAGACATACGACAGGCTCGATGCGCTGAGCAAGGAGTATATTATGCTCACGCGCCAGTATGACGAAGTGGTGTTCTGGGGTCCCGATGCCTCCACGATGAGCTTACTTTACGACAAGTGGCCGGTGACATATATGTGTAACACCTCGTCGGCAGATGCTGACAGCAAGGCGTTCAGCGAGTTCAAAGACTATATCAAGGAGAAGCGCCCCGTAGTCATCGACCAGGAGCGCCACGCCAACACCGCCACCTTCCTCCTCGCCATAGGATACAAGAAAACATCAAAGGAAGGCCACGACGTGTTCGTGCCGTAAGCGGCCCCCTGAGGGGGGGCTTTGGCTTTGGCTTTGGCCTTGGCCTTGAACTTGGCTTTGGCTTTGGCCTTGGCTTTGAACTCAGACTCAGACTTTTGTAACTGAAAGAAATTCCCGTAATTTAACGTAATATTTCTAATTTAACGCAAGTCTCGCAAGTACACGAGTTCTTTCTTTTTCTTCACGAGTGCCCTATGGGCAAATAGTTTCACAAGTCTGCGAATAAGCGAGAGCAATCAAGCTTGCTTGATATGCCGAGCGAAAGCAG
>JABUUE010000034.1:20374-35288 GCA_021443335.1 Bacteroidaceae bacterium | reverse complement strand
TAGGTCGCCGCCCCTCTTAGACAGCAAGTCCTGACGTTCAGAAATGAATGTCAGGACTTTGTTCGTTTGTGATGTTTGTTGATTTGTGTCATTAAAACAGCATTTTGCACCTTTGTTTTCATTATTTCCTTTTGTATTATTTGTGCTTTAGAGATAAAACATTTACTTTTGCAAACAGAAATGTTTAACAATATTGTTAACAATTTATTTATGCAAGAAATTTCTAATAACACAGAAAAACAGATACTTGTTGCAGCAGAGAAAGAATTTGTTGAAAGGGGATTTGCTGGCGCAAGGACTACGTCAATTGCTTCATCTGCTGGCGTAACGCACGCCATGCTGCATTATTATTTCCGAACTAAGGAGCAGCTGTTTGAGAAGGTGGTTGATGAGAAGATGGATGTTCTTGTGCAATCGGTTATGGATTCGTTTTCTTCCGTTCGGGAGAACTTGTCTTTTGTCGAGAGGATATCCTGTATTATTCGTGTGCATTATTGTTTTTTGGCTGATAATGAGCGCTTGCCATTGTTTTTGCTGAATGAGATTTTGAGTAATCCTACGCGGAAGGAAATGCTGGTGAGCAAGGCCCGGAATAAGGTACTACCAGTTGCTGTGCAACTTGAGACGCAGATGAGAGATGCTGTAGTGAAGGGAGAAATATGTAGCATAGACCTGCTGACACTGGTTGTTGACATCATTTCGCTGAATATTATCTCTATCATCGCCAAGCCGCTCATTTTGCCTTTGTCTGGTCTTGATGATGAAAGATATCATAATTGGCGTTGTGAAGAGAATGTGAGAACCATCCTGTTGAGACTAAATCCAACTGTATCAAATGATGAATAACTCATTAATAGACAAATGATGAGAAACACGATATCGTTAATAACACTATTGCTACTTTCGACTTCGGTAAGTGCAATTACCCTGCAGGAATGTAGGCAGAAGGCGCGTGAGAACTATCCGCTAATCAGAAATTTTGAGCTGTTGAAGCAAACGGAACAATATACCTTGAGTGCTGCGAGCAAGGCTTGGCTACCGCAGGTTACTGTTGGCGCCGTTGCTACATGGCAGAATCATGTGGCAGAATATCCTGAAGTTCTCTCTCAAATGATTACATCTCGTGGGATAGAGATGAAGGGAATGAGGAAAGACCAGTACAAGGCTTCTGTTGATGTGCAGCAGATAGTGTGGGATGGTGGCAGAATAAGTGCGAAGAAAAAGAGCACGCGGATGCAGACAGAGGAGGAGCGCTTGAGCAATGAGGTCGATTTATATGCCCTTGAAGAGCGTGTTGACGAATTGTTTTTCTCTATCGTACTATTGCAAAAGCAGAGGGAAGCGTTGGAGACTTCAAGGAATTATATTGAGGCAAGTCTCGAACTCGTGAGGTCGATGCTAAGAAATGGAGTGGCAATGCAATGTGATGTTGACGCGTTGGAAGCAGAGAAAGTGACAGTGGATCAGCAACTGTTGAATGTTAGTTCTGCGGAAGGAAGTTTCAAGAAGGTGCTGTCATTATATATTAATGTAAAGGAATGTCCGCACTTGGAGTTGGCTGATGAGTATGAAGAGGGTGGCAATAGTGGATTTCGCCCAGAACTTTCATTGTTTGAGGCGAAGCGAAACTCCCTGTCGGCACAGGAGAATGAGATAAAGAGAGGCTTGATGCCGACAATATCTGCCTTCGGTACTGCCTTTTATGGCTATCCCGGACTGAATTATATGGATGCTATGATGCGACACGACTGGTCGTTTAATATGCAAGTAGGCTTGCGATTGTCGTGGAACATATCTTCTTTATATACAAGGAAAGCATTACTTAATAAGGTGAAAACGGGAAAGCAAAAGGTTGATGTTATGCGTGATGTGTTCTTGTTCAATAATCGTTTGCAAGCCTCTACGCAGCAAGATGAGATAAATAGACTGAAGGAAATTGCCGCATCAGATAACGAGATAGTACGCTTGCGCGGAAGGGTTAGAGCGGCCGAGGAAAGTAAGCTGAGGGAAGGTATAATTAATACTACACAACTGTTGGATAAGATAACGGCAGAAAAGAATGCGCTAATAACGGCAAACACCCATAAGATAGAGCTGATAAAGGCGCAAACAAAATTGCGCCATACCTTGGGACACTAACTCACCTTATAGCTTAAACTTTAATTTCACACTTTTAACTCAAACTTTCGCTTGCGAAAGGTGAGTAATAATATAGCAAACGACTAACCAATAAATGATGCCTATGAAGACAATAAATATGACGATGATAGCGTCTGTCCTGTTTTTTATATCTTGCAATAGCGGTGAGGAAAACAGTGCAGAGGGCACTTTTGAGGCTACTGAGATAACTGTCTCTGCCGAGACAAACGGGAAAATCCTCAGCTTTGATATCGAAGAGGGCGACATGGTGAAGGCAGGTGTTGCTGTCGTGCAGATAGACAACTCCCAACTTTTGATACAGAAGAAACAGCTTGAGGCGCAGAAATGTCAGATTCTGTCGCAGCAGGATGTAACGCTTGCCACTCAAGAGGCTACTAACGCGCAGAAGGAGGCGACGCTTGCTCAGACTCCCGACATTGCTGTTCAGGAAGCTGCGTTGGAGCAGCAGATGGCAAACCTAAGAAAGGAAAAGGGGCGGGTAGAGCGACTTCTTGTCGATGGCGCTGCAACGCAGAAGTCGTTAGATGATATAAACTATCAGCTTGCTGTGATACAAAAGCAGCTTGATGCATTGCGCTCAAATCTTAGCAAACAAACAAAGACATTACAAAAGCAGGCAGAAAGTGTTGGGAAGCAGATGAAAACCGCCGACAAGCAGGTAGTAAGTATCAAGAAACAGGCTGATGCCATTGTTCCCCAGTTAGAACTACTTGACGATAAAATCCAGAAGTGTGAGGTCTCTTCACCTATTAACGGTACTGTGCTTGTGAAATATAAGGAGGCCGGAGAACTCGCCACTCCGGGAATGCCATTGTTCAAGATTGCTGATTTAAACAAGATTTATCTTCGTGCTTATGTAACAAGTGAGCAAATGGCCGACTTGAAAATAGGACAGAAGGTGAAGGTTTTTGCAGTTTATGGTGGTGACAGGGAACAGGAGTATGAGGGAACGATACAGACTATTGCATCGCAGAGTGAGTTTACCCCCAAAACAATACAGACGAACGACTCACGAGCAAACTTGGTTTATGCCGTGAAGGTGGGTGTGAAGAACGATGGAAAACTGAAAATAGGGTTGCACGGACGCGTTGTGTTAGTATGGTAGTACTTGACTCCATATCGAAATTCTATGGGAAAGTGACGGCTGTAAGTGATGTGTCGCTGCATGTCGGGCGAGGTGAGTTGTTCGGACTCATCGGCCCTGATGGTGCGGGCAAGACTTCCATCTTCCATATCCTGACCACTCTCCGTAAGCAAGATGGTGGCAGCGCCTCCGTGTGTGGGCTTGACTGCATAGCGGACTACCGTCAGATACGCACGAAGTTAGGTTATATGCCAGGCAGATTCTCGCTCTATCCAGATTTGACAGTGGAGGAAAACCTTAATTTCTTTGCCTCGATATTCGGAGTAAAACTGAATTTGGATTATAATCCATCAGATACAGATATGGCTCTGTCAGCTGAAGATGACATAACATCGGATAGCAGTGGACTGCAATTAGTGATGCCGATATGGCGACAGATAGCTCCGTTCCGTAAACGAAGGGCAGGGAAGTTGTCTGGTGGAATGAAGCAGAAGTTAGCTCTTTGTTGCGCCCTCATACATAAGCCAGAGGTACTTCTGCTTGACGAACCCACGACGGGTGTTGATGCTGTCAGTCGTCAGGAATTCTGGCAGATGCTGAAAAGTTTGAAGCAGCAACAGATAACAATAATCGTCAGCACGCCTTATATGGACGAAGCGATGCTTTGCGATAGGATTGCGCTCATTAACGAAGGGCGTATAATGGATGTTGATACCCCTGAATCTCTGATAGAGAAACATGGTGGCCCAACGATAGAGGATGTTTTTATACGACTGATGGCTTCATACAAGCCTTCCTCTTTAGGGGATAGCTGGAGCAACTCTGCCATAACTCTTGGGCATCTCCCTGTAATTTCCGTAAGAAATCTTGTGAAAAAGTTTGGGAATTTCACTGCCGTTGACCATATCTCATTTGATGTTCATAAGGGCGAGATATTTGGTTTTCTTGGCGCAAACGGTGCAGGAAAGACTACGGCGATGCGAATACTTTGTGGTCTGAGCATACCAACAGATGGCAGTGGCACGGTGGCTGGCTATGATGTTATGAAAGATGCAGAGCACATAAAGCGGAACATAGGGTATATGAGTCAGAAGTTCTCGCTTTATGATGACCTGACAGTATGGGAGAACATTGAACTTTATGGCGGCATCTATGGCTTGACAAATCGAAAGGATATAAAGGAACGTGGCGAAGAAATCTTAGGCAAGTTGCGTTTTATGCATTCAAAAGATGTGCTTGTTGGTAGTCTGCCACTTGGCTGGAAACAAAAACTTGCCTTCTCGATAGCCATGCTTCATAAGCCAGCCATAGTGTTTCTTGATGAGCCGACGGGCGGTGTTGACCCTATCGTACGCCGACAGTTCTGGCAAATGATTCACGAGGCTGCAGCGGAAGGTATGACAATGTTTGTAACGACTCACTATATGGACGAGGCGGAATATTGCGACCGTGTTTCCATAATGGTTGATGGTAAGATAGAGGCTCTTGATACACCAGATAACCTTATCCGTCAGTATAATGCGAAAAATATGGATGAGGTATTCCGTAGGTTGGCGAGAAAGGCGGTAAGAACATAAAAGAGGCATGAATATACTACCTTTTATATATAAGGAGACGCTCCATGTGGTTCGCGATAAGCGGACGATGCTTGTCTGCATCTGCATTCCGATAGTGCAGATGTTGCTCTTTGGCTTTGCGATATCTACAGAGGTGAACGATGTGCGGGTGGCAGTGGCATACGATAAATACAGCAATGACATACGCCAGCAGATTGACCGCCTTGCCTATAATCCATATATCACGGTGTGCGGGACTGTTAGTGAGCAGGATATTGAAAGTGTGATGCGCAGAGGAGAGGCCGATGCTGTTGTTGCTTTCAAGCAGAACTCAGTTCCGCAGATTCTTACCGACGCAAGCAATCCCAATATGGCACAGACGGCAGTAACATACATAACGCAGATATTAGCTCCTCCCTCAGAGGGTAGGGGAGCTGATATCCGCCTTCTCTATAACCCCCAACTCCACTCATCATATAACTTTGCTCCGGCCATTATGGGTATGATATTCCTTCTTGTCTGCGCAATGATGACTGCTGTGTCCATTGTCCGAGAGAAGGAGACAGGCACGATGGAGGTGTTGCTTGTGTCGCCTGTTCGCCCCATTGCCATTATCATTTCCAAGATGGTGCCTTTCCTTGTACTCTCGTGCGTAGACCTTACGCTTATTCTTTTGTTGGCGAAGTTTGTTTTGGATGTGCCTTTGGCAGGTGGTGTGTTGTCAATTGTTGCTGTTTCAATGCTTTATATCGTGCTTGCGTTGGCGCTCGGACTTCTTGTATCAACACTTGCCCATACGCAGGTTGTGGCGATGCTAATCAGTGGCATGGTGATGATTGTGCCGGTGATTATGCTTTCAGGGATGCTTTTCCCGATAGACAATTTGCCACCTGTGCTCAGCGAACTGTCTGTCATAGTCCCTGCCCGCTGGTATATTGACGCTATGAGAAAACTTATGGTGATGGGAGTAGGAATAACCGATGTGCTAACCGATGTGGCTGTCCTTTTGTCTATGACCGCTCTGCTGATAATCGTTTCTTTCAAAAAGTTTAACGACCGACTGGAATGAAGACACTGCGCACCATATTGATAAAGGAGTTCCGCCAGTTCCGTCGCGACAGTTTTCTGCCGCGTCTGTGCGTGATGTTCCCTTTTATGATAATGCTCATTATGCCGCTCGTTGCCACGATGGATGTGCGTAATGTGAATGTTGTCGTTGTGGACAATGACGGCAAGGACTTCTCGCGTTTGCTCATGGATAAGATAGCTGCCTCGGAGTATCTTACACTTGCTGACGTGACACATAGCTATGACAAAGCCCTACGCATGGTGGAGCAAGACGAGGCAGATGTAATTGTTGAGATTAATCCATCAAAAGGGAGCATGGTGAGAAGTGCTGATTATCCTGAGATATGTGTCTCTGCCAATTCTGTTAATGGAATGAAAGGCACCTTGGGACTTCAATATATTACAAAGGTGTTATCCTCTCTCTCTTCCAGAGAGGGCTGGGGAACCAATGGCTTGGGAGCGTCTGTTAGGTTTATGTTCAATCCCACTCTCAACTATCGTTTCTTTATGATACCAGCACTTATGGTAATGCTTGTCATCATGCTGTGTGGTTTCCTTCCTGCCTTGAATCTTGTCGGTGAGAAAGAGAAGGGAACGATAGAGCAGATAAATGTTACGCCTATACACCCTGTGATATTCACATTGGGAAAACTTATTCCTTACTGGATAATAGGTTTGCTTGTTATAACAATCGCCATACCGCTTGCCTATCTTGTTTACGGCTTGCCCGTTGCAGGCAGTCTGTTTACGCTTTATCTTGCCTCCATTATCTTCATTGTTTTTATGTCGAGTGTGGGAGTGGCGATAGCAAACAAAAGTCAGACGATGCAGCAGGCTATGTTTGTCATGTTCTTCTTTGTTGTCGTGTTCATATTGATGAGCGGTTTGATGACTCCAGTACAGTCTATGCCCCAGTGGGCACAGATGCTTACCTATGTCATACCGCCGCGATACTTCATTGACATTATGCGTGGCACATGGTTGCGCGGCGCCGGTATTCTCGACCAGCATTTCCTGTTCCTTGCCCTTACCGCCTCTGCCGTGTTAGCTTGTCTGGTGGCAGTGATTACGTATAAGAAGCAACAATAGGGGGAGTGGGGAAAATAAGATATATAAGTAGTCGTAAAAGTAAATCGTCAAAATGGTAAATAAACTAATGCTTATATCAGTACTCTGTTTCTTGTTTCCAATGCTTTGCACTCTGCAAGCGCAGACTGTTGATACATCGCAGGACGCTATCCTTTCTGGTAAGTGTGGGAAATCCCCTCGAATACTTATAAGCACGGACATTGGCGGTACAGACCCCGATGACAATCAGTCGATGCTTCATTTGTTGATGTATAGTGACAAGTTTGATGTTGAGGGACTTGTGTCTTCCCCTTCCTTTGGACAAGGCTCAAAGGAAGAGATATTGAGAATGATAGATGTCTATGAGAAGGATTTTCCATTGCTTCGCGCGCATTGTGAGGGCTTGAAGACTCCTGGAGAGTTGCGCGAGGTGTGCAAGCAAGGGCGGCGCGGACTTGCTCCACTGCAGGGATACGACAAACCGACCGAGGGTTCCGACTGGATTGTCAGGTGTGCGCGCCGCAAAGACAGCAGACCTCTGTGGGTGCTCGTATGGGGTAGTCTCGAAGATGTGGCGCAAGCATTGCACGATGCTCCGGACATTGCCTCGCGCATACGTATATACTACATAGGAGGACCTAACAAGAAATGGGGCGTGAATAGTTATGCGTATATTGCGAAGAACTTTCCGAACTTGTGGATGATAGAGAATAATGCCTCTTATCGCGGATTAATCTCTGACACGAAGGACGATAGTCATTACCACGCGCGCTATTACGATGACTGTATTAAGGGCGCAGGCAACATTGGAGCAGACTTCATAAACTACTATAAGGGTGTCGTGAAGATGGGCGACACACCTTCTTTGTTGTATATGATGAACGGCGATGCGAACAATCCCGAAGGAGAATCGTGGGGCGGCAGCTTCGAGAAGACCTCACGCTCATCGCGCCGCATCGTCCAGTTGCCTACAGTAAATGGTACTTCGGCAAATGGTTTGGGAAAAGTTTCCACAGATACGGTGCCTGTGTATTCCGTTGTGGAGTTCTGTTTTAAGGGAAGGAAACAGGATGTTCCTGCTAACACTCCTTGCTTTACCCTATTGATTGATAAGCAGAAATGGGATGGCTATTATGCAGGGAAAGGCAACTATATGGTGCGCTATTCGCCAAAGCAGAAAGCCGTGCTCGACTATGAGATAAGTTCCACTAACGGCATTGTGCCATCAATGAAAGGAACACTCGTTGTGGATAATACTTGGCCGGGTAAGGCTTGTAAGACGGATTACAAGCTTGGCGGCAACTGGTGGACGGATAAAGCCGACGATAACCTTTTTGTCGGCAAGTGGCAAGGCTTTGCTACGGTTGAGAAACATAGACAGGCTGTTCTTGACGATTGGGGAAAACGCCTACAATGGCTGAAAAGCAAATGACACACTTCAGGAAAGATTCATGTAAAACCATATAATATACAATGAAGAAGATTCTTTTTCTATTTCTTGTCACATGCCAATTGGCAGTGGCGGGCACTCATGATGATGGCATTGTGGGCTTCGCCAGCTACCACGACCATGGATTGCAGGGCGTAACTGGCGGAATGGACGGACAGATAGTACATGTGTCAACGCACGACGAGCTTGTGAAATACTGCAAGGCGGCAGGTGCTTACACAATTGTTATCGACAAGTCTATCACAGGCCACTGGGTGAAAGGCACCGGTGGCGCACCGAGTCTGCTTGACGAAATAAGCGTGACGAGCGACAAAACTATTATTGCGGCAGGTCCTGAGGTGGTGCTCGACTCCATCTGTTTCGATATAAAAAACCAGCAGAACATCATCTTCCGCAACATAACCTTAAAGCATGGCAAGCCCGACGGCATAGCCTTCCGCAGCTCCCACCACGTTTGGCTCGACCATTGCGACCTTTCCACCTGTGAGGACGGACTGATGGACTTCACCCTTGGCTCGTCATACTGCACCGTCTCTTGGTCAGCGTTCCACGACCACGACAAAGTGTCGCTCTCCTGCTCAGGCACGATGCACTATGAGGATGTGGGCAAAAACCGCGTGTCTTACCACCACAACCACTATTATAACGGCACGCAGCGCAACCCACGCATAGGTTACGGACTGGGACATTTGTGGAACAACTATTGGAATCACAACGAGTATCAGGGCAGTTCTGGCTATTGCGTAGGCTATTTCAATTGGGCTCGCGTGCTTGTTGAGAATTCTTACTTCACCGATGTTAAGCAGCCTTTTCAGAACATGTATGGCGTATACGACTACGACTCCTCATGGGCGCAACTTGAGTCGCGCGGTAACATCTTCGGCAGCGGTGTCTCAGGCGATACGAAAGGTACTGGCGAGAGCTTCGATGTAAACCACTATTACGACTATGACTTCGCCATGCAGAAGGCAGAAAGTGTGAATGAGGATATGCTGAAGAATGTCGGTCCGCAGGCGTGGGTACTGACGGATATGTACGGCTTCCCTAACAATGGCAGCATAAACGTCAGCAATATTAATGCTATAAAGTGGAGTCCGATAGAGAATGTGCAGAAGTATGAACTGTATCTCGGCACATCGGCGGATGATGTGCAACTTGTTCAGGAGAGTGCAGAACGTACATACACGCTGCCCGAACTCCTTCCTTCAACGACATATTACTGGCGCGTGCGCGCTCTTTTAGCCGACGACACATATAGCGAGACCTCCCTGTGGCGGTTTACCACTGGCGAGGAGATGGCGTCGAAACCTGAACCTCTTGACGGTTCGGACGACTATGGCGTCTATGCCGCCTATCCGCATGAGGGCGTAACTATGGAGGGTTGCGGAGGATATGCCACTGAAGCAGGCAAACTGTCGTGGGCAGGGGCTGCCAATGTCAAGTGTTATGAGGTGTACCTTGCGGAGAAAGACCGTGAGTTGCTGCATGTCGGCACTACCACCGACTGCTTCTTCCAGCCCGAAGAGCCCCTTCTGTTAGGCAAAACCTACGTCTGGCGTGTGGACGTGATAACGCCAGAGGGTAGCGTCATAACTGGCGACACATGGACATTCGCATCAAAGCAAAAACTCATTGAGGAGGGGAAGACAGAGAGCGAGGATATGCTAATGTACGGACAGACATTCCTCGAACTTGAGAACGGCAAGGTGAACTGGATGTACAAGGCTTCAAACGACTGGGTGACAACAGGCGAGGCAGGCACGGGAACACTTGCCGGCACATACAACGGCAGGAATGGCATCTGCAACATCGACTTCTGCTACTTCGACGAGAAGCAGGGACAGGGCATATATCAGTTGCGAGTAAACAACAAAAAGGTCGGTTCGTTCACCGCCAACAAAAACACAAACAAACTCGCTACACAGACGTTCAAGGGCATCACGCTATACAAGGGCGACCAGTTGGCGTGCGACTTCCTTATGACCGACAAGATGAAGTGCCGCTTCGACTATGTCAACATCACCGTAACCTCTGAAATCTCTGGCATAAACACCCCCGCAATTGCCGGTCAATCAGCCTGTGACGGCAAGTCATACAACCTCTCCGGACAGGTGGTGGACGACAATTACAGGGGCATCGTCATTGTTGGTAATAAGAAAATTATCAGGCAGTAGGGGGTAAGATTTCCTATTTCTACAGCGGCAGTTTAAGTTTCAAGGTTTCTTGCAGCAGTGATATGTCGTGCTTGCTTGTAGGCTTTATCTTTTGTCCGAGATTGTCGCCTTGCTTGCGGAACTTGTTAAGTTTGGCTAATTGCTCCGCTGGCACTATCTCGCACAGGCATAACTCGTTGAATTTTGTGTCGTGAACAGGCGTTCCCGGGTCGTTCATGTCGCCGTTGTGATGCTCTTCGATGAGTGTGTCTATGTCGTCAACGCGTACGCATAGTTCGTTGTGAGTATTCTTCCATGCGGTAAGCACTCCGTCGCCCTTCTTGGCAGGAGCGGCAAAGATAGCGCGCTCGTGGGAGTTTCGCGGCAGTCGCTTGTTGAGTTCGTACTGCAGGATTTTGCTCATCTCCACGAGGAGAATATTGCCTGTGTGTTCGCCATAACCGAGAACGAGATAGCCTTCTGTCTCGTCGTGATGGATGGCAAGCGAAAGATGAGTGTCCTCGTATATTGGTTCATCAGTTATTTTGTATTGCTCTTTTTTCAGGAAGTGCAAGTAGTAAGGCGATGGAGCGTAGTCAGGCTCATAGTCGAACTGCGCATTCTTCCGCCATTGGCTGGTCGGGATTTTGTAGTATATAGAACCCCCTGTGGCAACTGGCTGTGACGCGTTGCCGCTATCGTCTTGCGATGATGACGCGAGCAGTGAGGTGTCTGTTGCTGCAGTTATGCTGACAGGGTTTTTCTCTTGATACCTCTCGTAGGCCTTGCGGTGCATGGCTGCGAAGCTTTCAAGGTCTTCTTCTGGAAGCACTCGCTTTTCCGTGTCCTGACGAATCCATACTGCCCCCTTATACCTTACGAGCTCTGGTGCAGGCTTCACCTTCACCACATAAACCTTGTAACCTTCGTCTTCCTCCCACGACGATTCGAGCGTGCATTGGTTTGCTATTGTTCCGAGGTCGCGGTTTATGAGGTTATGGACATATCTGCCGTAGCCGTCCTCGTTGCGAATCAGATGGCGCAGGTCGTTGGCAACACCGGTAGCCACTCCTAAGTCTGACACTCCGAGATACAGCGTGCCGCCCTCGTCGCTGTTAAGAAATCCGCAGACTACCTTCATTATTTCCGCTCCTTGCAGGTTTGGCTCTGGCTGCATCTTATTGTCAGCGGGATATACGATGGAAGTCTTGAATTCCACGGTCTGCGATTCTATTCCGTAGTTCTTTCGCTCCGCTATGTAAGCCTTTACGCCGAGGTCCTCGTTAATCTTGTCAACGAGTTGTCGCTTCACATTAGGCAGTCCGAACCGTGATGTCAGCAGTACAGATATGGCAAGGTCGGCAGCGTCTCGTATTGCCTCGTTCTGTGTTGTGGAGCGTATCTTCAGAAGATTGTCGATGCTGGTGTCGTTTTTCAGCGAGTTGAGGATATGGAATTTTGTTATTGCCTCGTTTATCATGTAGTCTGACTGTATCAGTTCGTTATCCACATTGTTGATAAACTCCGTAAGCTTTGCCTCGTCCATCTTTCCGCTCTTCTCGTAGTCGTGGAACATCAGGATTATAGATTTCCTCTGTTCATAGTAGTTTACGAGGTCGTTCTTGCCGAGCATTTTTGACATTATCGACGCAATACATAGATAGGCGTAAGTCTCCTCCCTGTTTTTTGACAGCACAGCCAGACGGTCGAGAATGCCGATAATCTCCTCCACGTATTGCGCGCTCATGTTCTCCTCTGGTAGCGTCTCGTCGTCTTCGTCCTCAAAGTCCTCACTGTCGTAGTGAATGTTATAGATGAGGTTCTGGAAGGCGTCGATGGTGCGGAAGTGGTTGCGGCTCTCGTCAACGTATTTGCAGATGAACTGTCCAAGGGAATTTCTGTCGATGATTATGGCATCGACGATGTCTCCTGGTGCTAATTCAGGAGCGTTGTTGTATTGCAGGCGAGTTGACAGTCCGCAGTCGGCAACGCATACATAATGTTTTCCGGAGAAGGTGTCTGCCGATTCGCCCTTTACCAATAGCGACACCGTTGTTCCTATTCCCCAGTCGTCGCTCTCCTCAAAGAAGAAATGCTTTATCTCTTCGAGCATTGAGAAGCGGTAAAGACCGTTCTCGTCGGGACCGGCAATCACCTTTGCCGGCAGATACATTGGCTGTCCGTCCTCGTTCTGGAAACATTGCAGCAGTCTCTCCATCGGGGATATATATTTTGCTATTTCCCGGATGTTTATCCATCCCTCGCCCTCAACATGCTCGTCGCATAGCTTGCAGTAGAACTCAGTGTTGTCCTCGTTGGCGTAAAGAATCTTCATTATATAACCTCCGCGTCCCAGTTCCGGCTCAACCTTTATGTTTGTGTTACGCTGGTTCTTCACGGTGTTGAGGTCGCGCTCAATGTCAATCCAGAACTGCTGGTGCTTTGTTATGTCCTTTTGGTTCTGAATCTTTATTGATGGCTTGCTGTCAACAAGCAGTCGCAGGTTGTCCCAGTGCAGCAGTTTTGCCGGCAGCGGATTTTCAAGTTTCTTTGTCAGTCTGTTCTCCGGCATTATCGTCACGCCCTTCTGCTCCACAAGAAGCTGGATGTTGTTTCCCGCAAAGGCGTAGTCCTGTATCTTTCTGTCGTTGCCACCCTGCGTCAACTCGTTGCACACCTGCAGATAGAGATGGTCGAGGTGCTGAACGTGTGTCCAGTCGTATTCCAACTTGTCTTGGTAAGGATGGAACAGACAACGGAACGAAGCGTTAAGAAGCACGTCAGAATAGTTGCGCTTCACGTACGATAGCAGTCGGTAGAGCGTTGAGCGGTTGTAGCGGCGATCTACATAGTCGTCCTCGTTCACGAGCAATAGCTGTATGGCTGTCGCTGTTATAATGTTGTGAATGAGCGATATTCCCGAGTCGCGCGTAGCCTTGTTGCGGTAAGCCTGGATAAACATCTCAAGCATCTCAACAAACGCTGTACGGAAAGGTTCCGTCTGCCAGTTTTCCTTCTCGCCGCCAAGGATAATCTCGAATATTCGCCCCATGTTCTCCGCCATCAGTTCTTCGCGCTGGTTGAAGATGCAGAGTATTGTGCGCAGTTTACGCTCTGGCTGGTAGAGGTATTCCGATTCGGCGAGGTTTATCAGCTGCTCGGCAATATATATCTGCTCGCCGTTCTCGTTGATGAGCGAGAAAGCCAACTCGTAGTCCTCCGCTTTTCTTAGCACGTTCGAAATTCTTCTCTGCCAGTCCTCCCTGTCCTCCTTCTTTATCTGTTTCAGATATGCCGACTTCTCCAAGAGATAGAGGCAGATATTCTTGAACATCGGGATGTAGAGATGGCATTTCTTGTCGTCAGACCACAGCACCAACTCCTCGATGCTCTCGACGAAATTCAGAATCCATGTCTCGTCTTGCGAGTTGTAAAGGTTCATAATCTCTTGGAAAGTCTCGTTTGTTTCAAGATGATTATAAACTTTCTCTTTTAGTTTTTCGTCAATCTCGCACCATACACAAAGGTCGTCGAAGGTTAGAAACAGGCTGTTCTCCTCTTCTTGTACCTTCGGCTTGTCCTCTAATTTCAGGAACAGGTGGTAACCGTTCTTTATTGTCGTTACCTTGCATCTCACGTGCTGTCCGATGAAGGGAGCCGACGAGTATTCTGTCATCCAGAATTTCAGTCCGTTGCTGTCGCATACCACAAAGATGTTCTTTATAGCTGATACCACCTGAAACGGATAAGTCTCTCCCTCCTTGTACAATTTGTTAACTATTGGCACTAAATCTTGCGTCAGCGTGATGTTCCCGTTGCCATCATCTTTAGCGAGACATTCAATTTCCTTTTCGTGCGATTTCTCCGCCGCCTGAAACCTGAACATCTTTACGTCATATTCCTGACCACGGTAATTAACAGTAAAGTAACTTCGGGAATTATCCTTGCGTATTCCCGTCACGCGCAGTTTAACCTTTTCTTCCATAATTCAATTGTTTTATGAGTGATTTTAAGTTTACAAAATTACTTTTTTTTTGCTAAACACTGATATTTCCCTCGCTTTTTTACTTTTTATTAACAGTTATCGCGGTTTAATTCGATAAAAGCCTCTCTTTTCTTTTGCATATCAATAATAATTTCTAATTTTGCAGTTTGAAGTAAGGAATTAACAAGGAAATGTTAAGAAAGAAATTAACGTAATTAAAAACATAAATTAACGTAATATTTAATGGGGAAACAAATTGGCGCAAATAAACAATCAAGTTGTGCTAAGAGCACAACTCTATCAGTAACCCCATAATTCATTATGGGGATAAGGGGGGGTAGATGGAGACGTACGCCCAGGCGCACGACTCTATCCTATCCATACAAAAAG
>JABUUE010000034.1:18492-20173 GCA_021443335.1 Bacteroidaceae bacterium | reverse complement strand
ATAATTTCTTTCAGTTAAACCGATAATTTCTTTCAGTTAAACCGATAATTTCTTTCAGTAAAACCGATAATTTCTTTCAGCAAAAAAGGTAATTAGTTTCAAAAAGAGTGTTTATTAGATTTAAATTTCTTTCAGTAAATGTGTAGTTATTTTCGTAGATTCGTGCTTGTGACGGCGTTTCTCGCCGTGAGCCTTTCCGCTGCCTTCGCGCAGGTGGACCCCAATTTCCACATCTATCTCTGTTTCGGACAGTCGAACATGGAGGGTAATGCCTCACCGGAAAACATCGACCGTCAGAACATCCCCGCCCGTTTTAAGATGATGGCGGCAGTTAATTTCAACAATCCTTCAAGGAAGATGTACAACTGGTACGAGGCAAAGCCGCCGTTGGTGCGTGAGGGAACAGGCCTCACTCCCGTCGATTGGTTCGGCCGCACCATGTGCGACAACCTTCCCGAGGAGGTGAAGATAGGCGTTGTGGTGGTTGCCATCGGCGGTTGCAAGATAGAAGACCTCGACAAGGATTTCGACCCCGTGACACGTCTTGCCAACGAGGCCGACTGGTTCAAGAACTACATGAAGGCTTACGACAACTACCCATACAAGCGTCTGCTAGCCTGTGCAAAGGAGGCGCAGAAGGTGGGAGTAATCAAGGGTATGCTCCTTCACCAGGGATGCTCCAACAATGGCGACCAGCTGTGGCCTACAAAGGTTAAGAAATTATACAACGACCTTCTCACCGACCTCAACCTGAAGGCGGAGGATGTGCCGCTGCTTGCCGGAGAACTCGCAACGCAAGAGATGGGTGGCTCCTGCTGGTGGCATAACACTATCATACAGACGCTGCCGAAGACCATACCAACTGCTCACGTCATTTCTGCTGCCAATCTGCCGCAGAAGGGCGACGGACTTCATTTCTCTGCCCACGGTTACCGTGTGTTAGGCTGCCGCTACGCCACAAAGATGCTTCATCTCTTAGGCGTTGCTCACCCGACGGTGGCATACGTTGAGGAGCAGCCTATCGACCTGCATCCTGTGCCAACAGAGTGGGACCATCAGCTTGACTTCAACTATTTCAAAGGCGCCATCCATGGCGATGGACTTTTCAACAACAAGCGCGGCGTAAATATCTTCATGCCAGGTGCTGACTGCTGCGGCGGCTGGGAATGGCTTGACACGCCTCTCGACCTCTCTGCCTATAAATATCTTGTTGCCGAGATAGAGGAGAAGCAGACCCTCGGACTGAAGATGCAGGTGTGGGACACTGCCAACTACGACGATACCCCTTATGTCCGTGACTTCGGCAGCAACACCGTTGTCGTGGCAGAGCTCGACGGCATGATGAAGAACCTATCTACGGGTATAGAAGGTCTCAACACATCACATATCTACCGCATAGGTTTCTACGCTAACGGCGACAAAACTGTCAAGATAAGGTTCAAGCATGTCTTCGCCACCAACAACGATCCTTACGACCCCGACGCGCCACTTGCCCTGAAAGCCATCACCAATGTTCCTACATCTGCTAACGACGCAATCTACAACCTTCAAGGCATCAAACTCTCCCGGATGCCGGATAAAGGACTTGTGATAAAGGATGGAAAGAAATACTGCGTGAAGTAAGCCTCACCCCTAACCCCTCTCCATCAGGAGAGGGGAATGATTACCTTTGGAGGTTTCT
>JABUUE010000034.1:0-17039 GCA_021443335.1 Bacteroidaceae bacterium | reverse complement strand
AGCCAAAAATAAACATAAATAAAATTTTATTAGTTATTATTTGTGAATAGAATTTGTGCTCATTAGTGCCCATTAGTGTCAAAAAAAGAATTATGTTAAATTATGATAATTTCTTTCAGTTAAAAAGATTATTATGAGAGCAAAAAGCGCAAAATGGTTTGAATGTAAGGCAAGGGTTGCCGAGATGCAGGACGACGGCACAGCAAAGAATGTGACGAAGCAGTATGTGGTGGAGTCGCTGAGCTTCACTGAGGCTGAGGAGGCTATGACAGAGGAGATGTCGGCGTTATATACCGACTTCGAGATAACCGACATAAAGAAGGCTGCTTACAGCGAGATATTCTTCAGCGACAAGGTGTCTGACGACAACTGGTTTAAGGTGAAACTGCAATATATCATCCTTGACGATAAGACGAAGAAGGAGAAAAAGACTTCTGTAATGCACCTCGTGCAGGCTCACACCTTCTCGCAGGCGGTGGAGTATGTTCACCAGGCTATGCAAGGCTGTATGCAGGACTACACCATCCACACCATTCAGGAGACAGTGATAATGGATGTGTTTGAGCATAAGGCTAAGAAGAATGATTAATCGTTTATCTGCGATAAAGGCTACGCTGCCTGAGGGTGTCGCCCTTTGTGCCGTAAGCAAATATCATCCTGAGGAGCAACTGCAGGAGGCTTACGATGCCGGGCAGAGGATTTTCGGCGAGAGCCATGTGCAGGAACTCGTGCGCAAGGAGGCAGCGTTGCCAAAAGACATAGAATGGCATTTCATCGGTCATCTGCAGACGAACAAGGTGAAGTATATTGTGCCGTTTGTGAGTCTGATACATTCTGCCGACAGCGTAAGGCTGATAACCGAGATTGACAGGCAGGGCGTGAAATGCCAGCGACGTGTTCCGGTGCTTTTGCAGTTGCACATGGCACAGGAGGAGACGAAGTACGGCTTCACGATTGACGAATGCCGTGACTTCCTTGTCTCGGGCAAATGGCAGGAACTGCAGGGCGTGGAATTGCGAGGCATAATGACAATGGCTACCAACTGTGACGACGAGGAGCTGTGGCGCAGGGAATTTCGTGAAGCGCGACGCTTCTTCGAGGAGGTGAAACATTGTTTCTCCGGCGGCACGCCGATACTGTCTATGGGCATGAGCCACGACTACACCATCGCCATCGCCGAAGGTTCTAACATGGTGAGAATCGGGACGGCGATATTCGGGGAAAGATGAGTTCAAGAAGTTCATATTTAGTTAAGTAGTAAGTACGAAGTATAAAGTACTAAGTATGATTACCAAAGCCAAGGCCAAAGCCAAAGTCCAAGAAGTTAGTTCCTGAAAATGAACGAAATGACTGTAAACTTAGAACTGATGACCTTCGTTGAAGGCAAGATAATTCCGCGCTACCAGGCTTTTGATGCGGCTCATCGCTCGGAGCATGTGCAGCGTGTGATTCGGGAATCTCTTGCCCTTGCCAAGCGTCTTGGGGCTGACATAAACATGTGTTATGTCATCGCGGCTTATCATGACCTCGGCATGGAAGGTCCAAGGGCTGTTCATCATAAGCGGTCGGGCGAGATACTGCAAGCTGACAAGCGGTTGCTGAAATGGTTTTCGCCGGCGCAGATAACAATCATGAAGGAGGCAGTGGAAGACCATCGCGCTTCTGCCGCCAAGGCTCCAAGGAGTTTGTACGGAAAGATAGTGGCAGAGGCTGACAGGGAGTTGGAGCCGGAGACGGTGATGCGTAGAACTATCTTGTTCGGTCTGTCGAACTACCCGGAGCTTTCTTACGAGGAACAATACGAACGATTCCTGAAACACATTACTGACAAATATAATACAGACGGTTATCTGAGGCTGTGGATTCCCGGCTCTGAGAACGAAAAGCGTCTGAACGAACTGCGCAACATGATTGCAAACAAGGAATTGTTGCGGAAGGAATTTGAAAGGTTATATGCTGAAACACTTATACATAAAGAACTTCGCACTGATTGACACTCTCGACATTGATTTCCGGGAAGGCTTCTCGGTGATTACGGGTGAGACTGGTGCCGGAAAGAGTATTGTTCTCGGTGCGATAAATCTGCTGCTCGGACAGCGGGCGGACTCGAAGCTTGTCAAGATGGGCGAACAGAAATGCGTCATCGAAGCGGAGTTTGACGGTGATGTCATACTTCGTCGAGAATTGACGGCAACGGGAAAATCGCGCGCTTTTATCGACGACTCGCCTGTGCAGCTGACGGAACTGAGAGACCTTGGCTCGTCGCTGATAGACATTCATTCGCAACACAAGAATCTTTTGATTAACGATGTTGATTTCCAAATGAATGTTGTGGATATAATCGCCGACAACAGCAAACTGCATGACGCGTATCGTGATAGCTATCAGGAATATGTCTCGTTAAGACAGCAGATAGGCAAACTGCAACGTTCGATTGAGGACATTCGAAAGGATGAAGATTATCTGCGCTTCCAGCAGGAGACACTTGCCGAGGTGGAGCTGCGACCGGGCATTCAGGAAGAGTTGGAGCAGGAGCAGGAAATACTCGCTCACGCGGAGGATATAAAGAACACTCTCTTTGAGACGGACAAGATATTGTCGGGCGAGAGCCGCGGCTACAACACTGTTGACGGTCTGCGCGAGGTTGTGAAGAATCTTGAAAGTCTGCTTGATGTTTATCCTAACATAGAGGATGTTTATAACCGCATGAACGACGCATACGAGGAGATTAAGGACTTGTCGGACGAGGTGTCGGACGCGGCAGATAGCATTGACGACAACCCCGCGCAGTTAGAACGCATAAACGACAAGCTCGACAAGATTTACACGCTGCAGCAGAAATATCATAAGCTGACGGTGGAGGAGCTGATAGAATATAAAAAGGAGATTGACGAGCGTCTTGGTCACATTGACAACTTCGACGAAGAACTTGCTGAACTGAAGGCGCAACTGCAGTCTGCTGAGGCGAAGGCGAAGGCTGACGCGCTCAAACTGACGGCAACAAGAAAGGCTGCCGCCGAGAAGGTGGAGCGCAGGATGGAAGAACTGCTCGTGCCTTTAGGTATTCCGAAGGTGCAGTTCAAGGTGGAAATAACGGAAAGCAAGGAGCTTATGCCGACAGGACACGACGACATTCAGTTTTTGTTCAGCGCAAACACCTCCACGCCGTTGTCGCCAGTGTCGCAGGTGGCTTCCGGCGGTGAGATAGCGCGCGTGATGCTTTCGCTGAAGGCGATGATAAGCGGCGCGGTGAAACTGCCGACGATAATCTTCGACGAGATAGATACCGGCGTGAGCGGAAAGATTGCCGAGAAGATGGCACTGATAATGGCGGAGATGGGCAGGTCGGAGCGACAAGTGATAAGCATAACACATCTGCCGCAGATAGCTGCCAAGGGCATGACGCACTACAAGGTGACGAAAGAGGAAACAGACTTTGGAACAACATCGCGCATGACAATGCTGAGCGACGACCAGCGTGTGACGGAAATAGCGCAGATGCTTTCCGGAAGCGACATTACGGAGGCTGCAATAAGGAATGCGGAGGAGTTGTTAAGCCCCCCATCTACATGAAAAAAATGAAACCAATCAAGATTATAACTATTGCGAGCGTGCTGTTGGTTTATGCAACGACGGCTGCTCTTGCTTGTACCAACGTCATTGTTGGTAAAAATGCCAGCACTACGGGTGCTGTGATGTGTTCGTATAGTGCCGACAGCTACGGTATGTTCGGACAGTTGAACTTCATTCCTGCCGCAAAGCACGCACCGGGAGAGATGTATGAAATCTACGACTACGACTCCAATGAGCATCGTGGCAGTATTCCGCAAGTGGCTGAGACATATAATGTTGTCGGTCATATCAACGAGTACAAGGTGGCTGTTATGGAAACTACTTTCGGCGGTCGCAAAGAGGTGGAGCAAGACTCTTGCGGACTTATCGACTACGGCTCACTGATGTATCTCGGACTGATGCGCGCCAAGACTGCCCGCGAGGCGATAAAGGTGATGACTACCCTTGTCGAGACTTACGGCTATGCTTCTGAGGGAGAGTCGTTCACTATCTGCGACGCTGACGAAGCGTGGATTCTTGAGATGATAAGTCAAGGTCACGGCTCAAAGAAGGTTAGCTGGGTGGCGCAGCGCATTCCTGACAACGCCATTTCCGGTCATGCCAACCAGGCGCGCATACGCAAGGTGAACCTCAAGGACAAGGAAAATGTGATGATGTCGAAAGACTGCATAAAGTTTGCGCGCAAGATGGGGTGGTTCTCTGGCAAGGACGAGGAGTTCAGTTTCGCTGATGTCTATTCTCCTGCCGACTTCTCCGCTCGCCGCATCTGTGACGCCCGCGTGTGGACATTCTTCCGTCGTCATGCAAGTGGAATGGACAAGTATCTCCCTTGGGTTGAGGGCAAGCAGAGCGACGCTGAGCCGATGCCGCTGTGGGTTGTTCCTGAGAAGAAGGTTTCGCTGCAGGATGTGCAGACTGCCATGCGCGACCATTACGAGGGAACGCCTTTTGCCATTGATATCCCTGACGGTGACCCAGGCAAGGGAATCTACAATATGCCTTACCGTCCAACGCCATTGTACTTTGACTACGAAGGCAAGAAATATTTCAACGAGCGTCCGATATCCACTCAGCAGGCGTCATTCTCTATCATCGCCGAACTGCGCTCATGGCTTCCACGCGAGGTGGGTAGTCTGCTCTGGTGGGCAAACGACGATGGAAATATGGTGGCTTATACGCCTCTTTACGGCTGTATCACAAAAGCTCCGGTGCCTTATCTTACTCCTGGCGCTGACGACGCAACGTTCTCTATGGACAACGCTTTCTGGGTTTGCAACTGGGTGAGCAACATGGTTTATCCGCGTTACTCTATGCTTTTCCCTGAACTAAAGGCTGTTCGCGACTCCATCGATGGCAGTCTTGCGGCGCTTCAGTCAGAGGTTGAGGCAAAGGCTGTGGAACGATTAGAGAGAAACCGCGACAACGGCGTTGACTATCTGACAAAATATTCGTCTAAGAAGGCTGACGAGATGTTGGCAGCATGGAAGAATTTGGCAGTGAAGATTATCGTCAAATACAACGATATGGCGGTAAAGGTTGAGGAGAACGGCAAGTACAAGCGCACAAAGCACGGCTGGATTGTTGCTCCAAAGCGTCCCGGATATTCAGACGAGACGAAGAAAGCCATCGCGAACTTCGGCGAGAGATATAGAGTGCCGAAGTAGAAATGGCTTTGGCTCTGGCTCTGGCTTTGGCCTTGGCTCTGAACTTTCCCATATTGGATAGATAAAAAAAACAAAGTTCAAAGCCAAAACCAAAGTTCAAAGCCAAAGCCAAAGTTCAAAGCCAAAGCCAAGGCCAAAGCCAGAGCCAATTCCCTCTTTCAGATAGACAATGATGTCACTGACTGAAAGGAAGTAATTTCGTGAACTCCCTAAAAAAACATATAATGAGAAAATATCTATTTGATGTTCTTGTAGTGGCTTTATTTGCCGCAATATCTTTTGCATATTTTTATCCCGCTGATGTTGACGGTAGGATTCTTTTCCGTCATGATTCCGCTGCCGGTCGCGGTGCCGGGCAGGAAATCTCGGAATTCAAGGAGAAGACGGGAGAAATGTCTCGATGGACAGGCTCGCTGTTCTGCGGAATGCCTACCTATCAGTCTGCTCCTTCGTATAGCTCTACGACAGGACTTAACGCTCTTGTGTCAGCTTACCACCTTTGGCTGCCTGAGAATGTGTGGTTTGTATTTGTCTATCTGTTAGGCTTCTACATTCTCCTTCGCGCATTCGATTTCCGCGAGTGGATGGCGGCTTTGGGAGCGATAGTGTGGGCTTTCTCGAGTTATTTCTTCATCATCATTGCTGCCGGTCATATCTGGAAAGTTTGGGCGTTGGGTTACCTGCCGCCGATGATTGCCGGTATTGTGTTGGCTTTCAAAGGGAAATATCTAAAGGCGTTGTTGGTGACATCGCTTTTCGGCGCGTTTGAGATTAACGCCAACCATGTGCAGATGACATATTACTTTATGTTCCCGATAGTGTTCATGGTCATAGCTTTCATCGTCGAGGCTGCCAAGAGAAAAGATTATCTGCATATCGCGAAGGCTTTGGGAGTATGTGTCGCTTCTGCCGTCATAGCCCTGATGCTTAATGTGAGCAACCTTTACCACACTTGGCAGTATCAGAAAGAAACCATGCGTGGCGGTTCGGAACTTGTGCAAGGCGGTGCTGCAAAGGACGGTCAGCAGGCTGGACGCAACGGACTTGACCGCGACTATATCACGCAGTGGAGCTATGGTATCAGCGAGACATGGACGTTGCTTGTGCCAAATGCAAAGGGCGGAGCGTCGGTGCCGATGTCAATGAACGAGATTGCGATGAAGAAGGCAGACCCGCAGTTTGAGTCAGTTTATTCACAACTCGGACAGTATTGGGGCGAGCAGCCGGGCACCTCTGGACCAGTTTATGTCGGAGCCTTTGTCTGTCTGCTGTTTGTTCTCGGACTTATCATTGTCAAAGGTCCGCTGAAGTGGGCGTTGCTTGCTGCCACAATAGTCAGCGTTCTGCTTTCGTGGGGCAAGAACTTCATGCCGCTGACCGACTTCTTCATCGACTATTTTCCGATGTATTCGAAGTTCCGCACGGTGGCTTCCATCCTTGTCATAGCCGAATTTACAATGCCTTTGCTCGGCATGCTCGCCTTGAAGAAAGTTGTTGACGAGCCCGACTGCCTTGGAAAGAACTATCGTTGGCTGTGGGTAAGCACAGGCATCACCGCTGGTCTTGCCTTCCTGTTTGCCATTTCGCCGAGCATGCTTGGCAATGTCATTTCTTCTCAGGAAATGGCAAGTCTGCAGCAGATTCCCGAAGAATATCGCGGCGCGCTCATCGGCAACATTATCGCCATGCGCGAGGCTGTCCTGACTGCTGATGCGTGGCGCTCAGTAATTATTATAATAATAGGTGTCGCTTTGCTGTTTGCGTTCAAGAGAAAGTGGATAAAGTCAGATTACATGGTTGCTGCTCTGATAGTTCTTTGCCTTGTCGATATGTGGCAGGTGAACAAGCGTTACCTCAACAACGATATGTTTGTTGACCCTTTGCAGCGTGACCAGGCGCAGCCTATGACTGAGGTTGACAAGCAGATTCTTCAGGACAAGGCCGACTGTGGCAACTATCGTGTGCTCAACTACGCCTCAAACACATTCAATGAGAACGAGACATCATACTACCACAAGAGCATCGGAGGCTATCACGCCGCAAAGCTGCAGCGCTATCAGGACATGATTTCCCACTATATCGCTCCTGAGATGCAGACTTCGATGAACGCTATTGCGCAGGCGGGAGGTCAGATGGAGAATGTAAATGCCGACAGCGTTATGCCGGTGCTTAACATGCTCAATATGCGCTACATGATACTGCCAATGCAGGACAACGCTACCATAGCATTGAGAAACCCTTATGCCATGGGAAATGCGTGGTTCGTAAACAAGGTGGATTTTGTTGACAATGCCAACCAGGAGATTGGCGCTCTCGGAAAGATAAACCTTCACACTACGGCTGTTGCCGACAAGAAGTTTGCCGCAGAGTTGCAGTGCAATTCAGACGCTGCCGCCGATTCTGTAGCAGGCACTGCGAAGATTACATCTTATGCGCCAAACCATCTGACCTACGATGCTGAGACACCTGAACAGTCTGTCCTTGTGTTCTCCGAGGTTTATTATCCTGGCTGGACGGCAACTGTCGATGGAAAAGAGGTGCCTATCGGCCGCGTGAACTACATATTGCGCGCCATCGTCGTTCCGCAAGGCAAACACAAGGTTGAACTTATGTTCTACCCGTCAAGTGTTGACACTACTGAGACAATTGCGTATGTGGGCTACGGCTTGCTACTTCTTGTACTAATAGCCCTTGGATATAAGTGCAAGAAGCAAGTAGTAAGTAGTAAGTAGTAAGAGCCTCACCCCTAACCCCTCTCCATCAGGAGAGGGGAATGATTACCTTTGGAGGTTTCTATTCTGCCTTTAAGCGGGGTAATCATTCCCCTCTCCTGATGGAGAGGGGTTAGGGGTGAGGCTCAATTCCTTGAGAAAGCATTCCCTGCGCTTGTGAACAATCTTTGTCAGCGCATCAAACTGTGATACGGCGTTGCTGTTCTCCTCTAATTGCACTGACGACTCTGCCCATTCGAAGCCGTAGCTTCTGTATTGCGGTATGAGGTCGGTGAAGAGAAGGGCGTTGACACCCTTGCGGCGGTATTCGGGAAGCACGCCGATAAGCAGCAAGTCGATAATCGGCGATTTCTTAGAAAAGTACAGAGTTTTTGCCAAGTGCCACCATCCGAAAGGCAGCAGACGACCTCTCTTTGTCTTTTGCAGCGCCCTTGCTAATGAAGGCAGCGACAGTCCGAAGCCAATCATCTTGTTGTCGGGCGTGTTGTAGTCGCGGATGATGGTTATGAATTTCGGGTTTACAAACGGGATATACTGGTTTATATATTGGTCTATCTGCTTCTTGCTCAGCTCACTATAGCCGTAAATGTCCTTGTAAGTCTCGTTGAGAAGCTCAAATATTTTCCTGCCATAACCTCCGAAAAGCAGTTGCCAGCGCGTAGGCTTGAAGGTGTGAATGTTGTAGCGGTTTTCCAAAAGCTGACTTATTTTCACGTATTTCTCAGGGATTTCTCCCTCAACAGAAAGCTTGTGCTCATTGTAGCGCACCTCCACATGGTAGCCTTCCATCGCGTGCATGTGATCTTTGTAGTATGGCGCTCCGAAACTTGTTACCATTGTTCCTAACTGGTCGAAGCCATCCACCAACATTCCTTCCTTGTCCAAGTCGGTAAATCCGAACGGTCCGATTATCTCCTTCATGCCACGAGCGCGTCCGAACTCTTCCACAGCCTGCAGCAGTTTTGTTGACACCTCGCGGTCGTCGATGAAGTCAAACCATCCGAATCTCACGCGCTGTTGGTTCCATCGCTTGTTAGCCTTGTGGTTGATAATGGCAGCCACGCGACCAACAATCTTTCCTTCGTCGTTGTAAGCGAGGAAATAATCAGCCTCACAGAACTCCATTGCGGCGTTCTTTTTCTTGTTCAAGCAGTTGTATTCGTCGGAGAAGAGTGGGGGAACAAAGCAAGGGTTGCCCTCGAACAGGTCATAAACAAAATCCACAAACTTAACAAGTTCCTTGTCCGTTTTTACGGTCTTTATAGTAATCATTTCTCAAAAATTTTGTGCAAAGTTAAAAAAAATAAGGCTTATAAATTATCTTTTTGGAAAAAAGTTGTAAATTTGCCGCGATTTTTTAATGAAAGGTAATTGGCCATCAGCCGTCAGCTTTTGGCCATTAGCCTCCGCAAGTCATAATCTTGCGAAATTTGAAACATATTTATTTAGATGAACGTAATTCAGAAAACTCTCACATTGGCTGATGGAAGAACCATCACCATTGAGACCGGAAAATTGGCAAAACAAGCCGATGGAAGCTGTACCCTCCGTATGGGTAACACTGTGCTCCTGGCCACTGTTTGTGCCGCAAAAGACGCAGTTCCTGGAACAGATTTTATGCCACTCCAGGTTGAGTATCGTGAACAGTATGCCGCAGCAGGACGTTTTCCTGGTGGTTTTACAAAGCGTGAAGGAAAGGCTTCCGACAATGAAATTCTCACTTGTCGCCTTGTTGACCGCGCTCTCCGCCCATTGTTCCCAGCAGACTTCCACGCTGAGGTCTTTGTAAATGTAATCCTTTTCTCCGCCGACGGTGTTGACCAGCCAGACGCTCTTGCAGGTTTCGCTGCATCTTGCGCCCTCGCTTGCTCCGACATTCCTTTCGAGTGCCCTATCTCAGAGGTGCGCGTGGCTCGTGTTGACGGAGAGTATGTAATCAACCCGACTTTCGCCCAGATGAAGAGCGCTGACATGGACCTCATGGTTGGCGCAACAAAAGACAACATCATGATGGTAGAGGGCGAGATGGACGAAGTGTCAGAGGCTGACCTTCTCGGTGCTCTCAAGGCTGCTCACGAGGCTATCAAGCCTATGTGCGTGCTCCAGGAGGAACTGATGAAGGAACTTGGCACAGATGTAAAGCGCGAGTACTGCCACGAGGTTAACGACGACGACCTCCGCGAACAGGTGAAGAAAGAGTGCTACGACAAGGCTTACGAGGTTGTAGGTCTCGCTCTCGAGAAGCACGCCCGCGCGGAAGCCTTCGAGAAGATTCGCGAAGACTTTAAAACAGCATATTGCGAGGCTCACGCAGAACTCTCAGAAGAAGAACTTGAAGAGAAGTGCGCTCTCGTTGACAAATACTACCACGATGTGGAGAAAGACGCTATGCGTCGCTGCATTCTCGATGAAGGCAAGCGTCTCGACGGCCGTAAGACCAACGAGATTCGTCCTATCTGGTGCGAGGTTTCTCCACTGCCAATGCCACACGGAAGTTCAATCTTCACTCGCGGTGAGACACAGTCGCTCACTACTGTCACTCTCGGCACAAAGCTTGACGAGAAGATGGTTGACGATGTTCTCGACAAGAGCTACATGCGCTTCCTTCTCCACTACAACTTCCCTCCATTCTGTACCGGTGAGGCAAAGGCACAGCGCGGCGTAGGTCGTCGTGAGATTGGTCACGGCCATCTCGCATGGCGCGGACTCAAGGGTCAGATTCCGGAGGACTATCCTTACACAGTGCGCGTTGTTTCTCAGATTCTTGAGTCTAACGGCTCTTCATCAATGGCAACTGTTTGCGCCGGCACTCTCGCCCTCATGGACGCTGGTGTGCCAATGAAGAAGCCTGTCTCTGGTATCGCTATGGGACTTATCAAGAACCCAGGAGAGGACAAGTACGCAGTGCTCTCAGACATCCTCGGCGATGAGGACCACCTTGGCGACATGGACTTCAAGACCACTGGTACCAAGGACGGACTTACTGCCACACAGATGGATATCAAGTGCGACGGACTTTCTTACGAGATTCTCGAAAAGGCACTCCAGCAGGCTAAGGAAGGTCGCGAGCACATCCTTGGCTGCATCACTGATACTATCGCTGAGCCACGCGAGGAACTCAAGCCTCATGTGCCACGCATCGAGCAGATAATTATTCCTAAGGAGTTCATCGGCGCTGTGATTGGCCCTGGCGGCAAGATTATCCAGCAGATGCAGGAAGACACCAAGACTGTCATCACCATCGACGAGGTTGACGGCGTAGGCAAAGTTCAGGTGTCAGCTCCTAACAGAGAGGCTATTGACGCAGCACTTGGCAAGATTCGCGCGATTGTTGCAATACCAGAGATTGGCGAGGTTTATGACGGCGTTGTACGTTCAGTGATGCCTTACGGTTGCTTCGTGGAGATTATGCCTGGCAAGGACGGACTGCTCCATATCTCAGAGATAGAGTGGCGTCGATTAGCTACTGTTGAAGAAGCAGGCATCAAGGAAGGCGACCACCTGCAGGTGAAGCTCATGGACATTGACCAGAAGACCGGCAAGTACAAGCTCTCACACCGCGTGCTTCTCGAGAAGCCTGCCGACTATGTGGAGCGCGAGCGTCGTCCAAGACCTGAGCGTGGCGAACGCGGTGAGCGTCCAGAGCGCGGCGACAGACCATTCCGCGGCGACAGAAGAGGTCCACGCAACTTCGACCACAGCGGAGAGCCACGTCGTTTCGAGCACCGTCGTGAGCAGGCCAACGACCCATATACTCCGAAAGAGCCAAAAGACTTCAACGACTCTCTTGATAGAATAAGCGACGATTTCTAAAAACTATATGAGATAAAATCCCCCGACTCCTGAATGATTACTTTCTAATGATAAATTCTTAAAGGTCGGGGGATTTTTGTTTTAGATTAACTCAAGCTTTCGCAAGTAACCCCGAAACCTCGAGGCGGGCGGCCAAATCCCCCAAACCCAAATCTCGAAAACTCGAAAACTCGAAACCTCGAAAACTTGAAAACCTCGAAAACTTGAAAACCCCGAAACCCCACAACCCCGAAACCCCACAACCCCCAAATCCCAAACCCTATAACCTCATTATTATGCCCAAAGGTAACTGTACTCGCAACTTCGCGCTTCGTGCTTACTACTTTGTAATATGTCTGTTGTCAGTGATTGTGACTCAACCTTCTTTGGCTGCCGATTTCATCTCTGAGCAGCCGGAAGGCGAAGTGACTTATTACGACCGGCGCTCCTATGGATGGTATATCTTCTCCGGCGGTAATAACATTCAGTATGGTCCTGTCGTTGGTGCCACAAAGCTTGTGTGGGCAAACGACGGAGCGGTTTATATCCAAGACCCGCTGACAGCCAATAAGATGGGTACCTACATAAAGGCGCGGAAGGAGGGCGACAAGCTTGTCGCTGAGTTTCCGCAGGTGCTTGGAGAGATAGAGGATAATAGCGGCAAACGTCTGCTTTATATCGGCATGATGGTGAACTTTGTTGACAAGACAGGCTCAACTTACATGCCGTGCGACGATAAGGAGAAAGACCGCATCAGCTGGACAATCCACGACAATGGCACGATAACCATGGACCATAAGGTCATAGAACTTGACGAGAAGGGCAAGTTCAAGGATTTCGACAACCTTCCCGACAGCGTCTTAGGCACTTACTACTATGGCACTGACGACCTTACAGGCGAGTATGGCGCGATATGGAATGCCGTTGCCGACTGGGCGCAGACCTACACCCCTGTCCAGACGCAGGAGATACTTACTATCCCCGAAGGACTGAACAAGGAGACATGGCGCATGACATCCACCAAGGACACTCGCATCGTTGACGTCGCTTTCGACGGTGACATTGTTTATATGGGCAATCTCTCGCAGTATGTGCCGGGAGCGATAAAGGGTTACATCCAGGACGGCAAGGTCTATTTCCCCACAACGCAGTATATGGGCTTCAGCGAGAAAGCCAATGCCAACGCCTGGTTCATCTCCGCCACGGCAGAATATATCGAGATGTTCGACAAGAAATATCTCTCAAAGTTCGTGCGCACTGACGCCATGGTGTTCAAGTATGATGCTGAGAAGAAGACACTTACCTCCAGTCAGGACGACTGCTTCTTGGTAAACGCGAGCGTTACCGAGATAAACCATTTCGAGTATGTCGTTGAACCCAACATCGAGTATCTCACCCCCGAAGGCATGGATGCCAAGCCGAAAAATCCGGTCATAGTTAATCCCGGTGAAGATAAGGGCAACGACGGTTTGCTCTTCAGCGCGAACATTCCCGTGGATAATGTTGACGGCGTGGCGCTGAACACGAACAAGATGTTCTACAACATCTATGTCAACGGCGAGCTGTGGGAGTTGAACAAAGACACTTATTACCATTTCGAAAACAATCTCACGGACATCCCTTACAGTTATACCGACAAGTACGACTTGCAGGTTCGCGGTCTGCAGCATGACCTTTATCTGCACGAGGACGGCATAAAAAGCATCGGCATCCAGTCTTGTTTCCGTGGCTCCGACGGCGTCGTTTATCGCTCAGACATAATCACGGCGGGAGTATTGCCCGAAACGGCTGTCAGTGATATTGAGAAATATCCTTACGAAGAGGCAGCCACAATGCCTGCTGCCACCACAACCTTCACTTATGCCTCTGACGGTGTGGAGACAGAACCTTCAGGAACAGGCAAGAAAGAAACCTACGATGTGGCGATAGCCCTTACAAACAAATCCATTGTCGGCAAGGTTATAACAAAGATTACCGTCCCAATAATCCCTTCCGAGAAGGTCGGCGACATCTCCATCTGGCTTGCCAAGGAGTTGAAGACCAGGCTTGTTGGTGGCAAAAATACCAACATCGTAAACAAACGGTGGAACATCAACGACGCGAAGGGAATTGAGAAGTCTGACATTGTTGACGGCGTTCAGATGGTTAGCGTCACGCTCGACAAGCCCATCGTCGTTCCTGAGGGAGGACTATATGTGGGTTACTCCGTGACAATCAACGATATAGACCGCTCGTTTGCTACTCAGGTGCCTATTGTTACGGCGAAGCAGGCAAAGGATGGCGGCTTCTATCTGCGCACCTCGCGCTCGTTCCTTTCTTGGAAAGACTGCAGTCAGGAGCTTGGCGTGGCGGCAATGACCAAGGTGGAACTTTCGGGCGACTTGCATGCTAATGCGGCAACGCTCGGAGAGATACCTTACAGTTATATCGCAGTCAACAAAGAGCAGACCGTCAGAGTGCCTGTCTATAACATAGGCCAAACGCCAATCACCTCCTTGCAATACACCACGAAGGTAGGCATCAGCACTTACAGCGGCACGGTCGTTTTGGAGAAACCCATTCCTGCCGTTTACGCGTATTTTGAGGATGTTGAGTTCAAAGTTCCTGTTGCTAAGTTCAAGGGCGAGACAACAGTGTCTGTCCATATAACAGGCGTCAACGGCGAGAACAACGAAGCCACAGAGCGATTCTCAGCCAACGGAAAAGCTGTTGTGCTGAAGTTCGTTCCAAAGCATCTCGGACTGGTAGAGGAGTTCACGGGCACTTGGTGCGGCTGGTGTCCGTCGGGTTATGTGGCGATGGAGAAGATGAAGGAGATAGACCCCGAATTCATAGGCATCGCCTACCACGACCGCGACCCGATGACTATGGCTGCTGGCTATCCGAAGCTCACCTCTGGTTTCCCGACGGCATCTATAAGCCGTGAGTTCTCGACACATCCGTACGAGGCGATGGGCATTTCTGGCGAGTTCTCCATGCCGCAGGTGTGGGACTATTGCTGCGAAGGTTTTGTGCCTGTGGGCATAGACCTCAACGCGAAGTACGAGAACGGAAAAGTTGTCGTTGACTCCTCCGTCGAGTGGGTTCTGCCAGCCGACGCCCTCGCCGACGACTATCGCGTGGAGTATGTGTTGGTGGCTGACGGTCTCAGCGGTGACACGCAGGGCTGGGCGCAGCACAACTATTTCAGCACAGAGCCTGTGATGTACGACTATATGGAGCAGTTCTGGCACAAAGACACATACGTCCGCGGCCTGCAATTCAATGATGTGGCGATAATGACATCAGGCATGAAAGGCGTGAAAGGCAGCATCACCACAACGCGCGCGGAAGTGGCAAACAAATACACCTACACCTTCGACACCTCGGAGGCGCTTAATGCCGACGGCGACTTGATACCTTTCCACAGCGACAAACTGCGAGTGATAGCCTTCGTCCTCACGGGCGACGATTACGGCACCGTGGTCAATGCCGCACAATGCCGGGTTGTTGACCCCGCCGCCATTCAGTCGCCCGTCTCTGAAAATGAAAAGCTGACAGCTGGCAAAGGCAAAATCTACACCCTCTCCGGCATAGAAGTCAAGAAGCCCGGCAAAGGCATCTACATCAAGAATGGGAAGAAATATAGTTCAAGTTTCGGGAACGAAACTTGAGGCTAAAGGCTAAAGGCTGATGGCTAAAGGCTTTAGTGAAATTTGAACGACTAAAAACTAACAAAAATGTGATATAATCCCCCCACAAAACATATCACTCCCCTCTCCTGATGGATAGGGGTTGGGGGTGAGGCTTATGAAAAAATCTTTATTCCTTCTGCTGTTTCTTTCAGCACTCTCTCTCACATCAAAGGCTGCTACAGCCACAGTTTATGTTGACAAGTCCGAGTCAGTTGACTTCTTCGTAAAGACCGCCGATGGATGGACCTTGACCGCATTAGACAATGCCGGCGAGACTCCCAACAGCGTGAGGTTCTCTACTGCCACTTGCGACTTCATGTTCACGCCTATCGACATGCTCCGCGGCATCTATCGCGTGACGAAGAACGACGAGACGGTGGAGCGCGCTGCCGACGGAAGCTACATTGTGGCAGGCGTCAAGGACGGCGATGTCATCCGCGTCACTGTCGAGTCGCCTGTCTATGACTGCAACGTCACCTTTGCCAAGGGACTCGAGGCCATCAGCAAGATTGTTGTCAACGACACACAGGTAACAGCTGCCGAAGGTAATATCGTGGTGAAGACCTACGACCAGGTGCAGCTCTATCCTAACGCCGAATACACAATCTCTAAGGTCGATGTCAACGGCAAGGAGATAAGCTTCGTCGCCGCTTCCGGATGCTACGCCTTCAATGTCGTCGAAGACAATACCGTGGTGACAATCACCGCCGAGAAGAAGAGCTCCACTGCAAAGACTGTTACTGCCAACATCGACAACAGCGCAGCCGTGAAACTCTATCTCTCAGCAAAGTATTATAACGTGGGCGACGCCGTGAGCGCTGCCGACAAGTTCGAGGTCGCTGCCGACAAGCCTTTTGTGCAGGTGGCGCCAGCCGAGGGCTACAAGATTCTCACTGCGCAGTATGTTGACAGCAAGGGCAACACCGCCGACATGACCTACTACTCCTTCGAGGACCTCTACTATGTCAATGCTATTGAGAAAGATGTTGTAGCCATCAACATCACCACGCAGAAGGAAGTTGCGCAGACCATCACTGCCACTCTCTGGGTTGACGACGTGACGCTGCTGCAAGGCTATTTCGTGCGCACAGCCGACCGCAAGTTCCCGTTTGACTCTGATGGCGGCCCTTACCTTGCCACTGGCACACAGACACTCACCATCACCGCCGCGCAAAATCCTGTAAGGCTCAACCTTGACTTCAACAAGCGCTCCGTCTCAAACAATGTTTACCTCAACGATGTCAGAGTCAATCTCGACGAGGACGACACATCCGTCTGGGGCGATATCACCCTTGCCGACGGCGATGTGCTGAAGATTTACGCCGATCCAGAGCATGTCACCGCTATCAGCAACGCAGCGACAACCACTCGCTCACAAGACAACATCTTCACACTGCAAGGCGTAAGAGTAGGCAAAAACAACAAATCACGTGGACTTTATATTGTCAACGGAAAGAAAGTCCTAAGGTAAAAAAGTCGGCTTCAACAAGCGATGGTATGGGCTTTTTTTAAACACACACACGCACACGCAATTTTATCAATTGATAAAGGTGGGTTCTATAAATTAGTTACTTCCTTTCAGTCAGTGACATCATTGTCTATCT
>JABUUE010000033.1:35436-50395 GCA_021443335.1 Bacteroidaceae bacterium | reverse complement strand
AAATAATAAAAACTTGTGAGCCCGTGATACTTGCGTTAAAAATATTACGTTAAATTACGATAATTTCTTTCAATTATAATTTCTTTCATGTCACATTATCAATTCCTCTGGCGCGGCATACTTGCCGGCGTCGCCATTTCCATCGGCGGACTGATATACCTCCGTGTAGGAGGTGTTGCCGGCGCTGCCCTGTTCTCCGTCGGACTTCTCGCCGTCGTCTTCCATTCCCTTCTCCTGTTCACAGGCAAGTCGGGTGACTGCGGCTCCCGTGGCGACCTCGGTCGTCTCGCCCTTATCCTGTTGCTCAATATTGTCGGCTGCGCACTCTTCTCCCTCCTTATCGACCCAGGGGAGGCTGTCCGTCAGGCAGCAGAGGCGATAGTCATGAAGAGGGCAGAGAGCGGCATTGTCAGCGGTCTCGGCAACGGCATCGGCTGCGGCTTCATCATGACCCTCGCTGTCCATGCCGCACGCAAGCAGCACTACTGGCCCTTGCTCATCGGCATCCCTGCGTTCATCATGGCAGGCTTCACCCACTGCATCGCCGACGCCTTCTATTACAGTGTCGCGTGGAGCGTCATCACTCCTGCCTCCCTCGCCACCTACGCCCTTACCGTCATCGGCAATTTCATCGGCTGCAACCTCTACCGCTGCGCCGACTGATTATCTTCCTTCCGTCGCGTACCACTATCCCGTCGTATGAGCCTGACACCTGCTGCCCCGCAAGGTTATAGCCCATGCCGCTCCTTCCTGTCACCCTGCCTGTCGTCGCCGTCACTGCCGTCGCACCACCCTCGTGGCACATTGTCAGCGCACATCTCTGTGCCGTCGTTTCCGTAATGACAGGGGCACTATCGTTGTCCGCGCTCCATTCGCTGATGTCTATATACGCCTTTTCCGCGGCGAGTACGCCGCTCCTATTCGGATAGAAGCCCACACTGCAGTCGGCAGGCTGCGCCAAGATAAAAACCTCGTTATCCCCGAAGGATGTTTGTTCTGTTGTCCCCCGCAGTTTGTTTTTTGTATATATTCCGGCACTCTCGCTTTCCTCTGCTGCTGACAGGACAGTCTCAGTAAACCTTACCCTTTTCTGAGCCCCCCGGAGAATTATCCCCGTTCCCCTCCGTAATGTCGTACCATCGTACTCCTTCAATGTCAGGCTGTTTGCCGACCAATCACTCACATAATATATCTGAGCACCATCCTCCTTCTCTATGCTCGAATCGTACAAAGGGCAAAATGTCGCGTAACCAACGTCGGAGATGGTGACAACTCTTGAAGCGGGCATCGACTTCAACCTTACGCATATTTGGGAAACACCGATCTGGTTTGTCTTTGTGGCAAAGGAGAACTTTAGTGAGTTTGTGTTTTCTGGAAGAGTTGTAGAACTTATTGAGAAATTTTCTGATGATGTGATAATGTTGTAATCAGAACCGCTATTACTGCTTGAATAAACAGTTACAGTTTGAGCTTTATTATTCCATTTTTTGAATGTTGCACTTACAGATAGGATTGCATCACTCTTGTCATTTAAATTTATAATAATATCGGAATTAGTAGTATTTTTTCCAAGACATACAACTGGCATGTTTTTTATGTATAACTCATTTTTCCCAGTTTTTCCAGAGTTAAACGTTACGGTAACCTTATCAAAAACAGCATCATGAGTTGCATACGAAGTTTTCCATTCCTCTGCTCCAGGAAAAGTCCAGTCAACAAAATCCAACACATATTCCCCATTCTCGTTTATTTCAGTTTGAGCTGAAAGTTGCTGGGGAAGGAATAGAAAAAGCAAAGATGCAAAAGTTGTAAATAAGTGTTTCATAATATGTTTTTTAATTTGTCTATACCTATTGATTTATCTTGTATGCAAAACGCAATCAATAACAATCAATAGCAATCACTTTTTGCGTACATTTATTTTAAGACCGTCGCCTTAATGATAGCGACATCTTCTGTCGGTCGGCTGTTCTTGTCGGTAGGCATTGCCTGTATTGCTTCGACGACCTCAAGTCCCTCGAGAATTTCTCCGAAGACGGTGTAAGTACCGTCGAGCCATGGTGTTCCTGGGTTTCTCATGTAATACATCTTGATATTCTCCCAGACATCTTCCGGCAGTTTGGAAAAGACTTTCTCGTTGCGGAAATAAGCGTCGTACATCTCGTCTTCTGATGAGCGTCTGCCATAGACGAAATAGAACTGGCTGTTGCTGGAGTCGTAATTGGGGTTCTTGTCGTCGCCCTGACGCGCGGCAGCGAGTGCTCCACGCTTATGACGGTATTTAGGATAGACAATCTCTGCCGGTATGACATCCATATTCTTGTCGCTTCCTTCTCCTATCTGCATTCCTGGCTGTGCTCTCTTGCTGTCGGGGTCGCCAGCCTGAATCATGAAGTTCTTTATGACACGATGGAAGAGAACTCCGTCGTAGAACCCTTCGCTGACATGCTTGAGCATTGCATCGCGATGCTTAGGTGTCTCGTTGTAGAGGACAAAACGGATGTTTCCCTTGCTTGTCTCAAAGAGAACTTCGTGGCGTACGGTGTCTGTTGCCTCCTGCGCGTGGCAGAAAGAGGAAAGGAGAAGGAGGATGAGAAGGAAGGCTCTGCCCCCTAACCCCCTGAAAGGAGAATTGATATTTACCATTTGCTATTTAACTATTTACTATTTAACTATGAACTGGCCCCCCGGCCCCCTGAAGGGGGAGCGACTCAGACGCTGACTCAGACACAGACACAGACTCAGACTCAAAGTCAAGGTCAAATTCAGAGTCAAAGTCTAAGTCAAGGTCAAAGTCAGAGTCAAGGCCGAGGACCTACACGCTCAGTTTTGCGATGAGGTCGTCGAGGTCTTTGTCTTTGAAGTCTGGGTATTTCTGCTTGAAGCGTCTTGCGTAGTTGAGTGCCTGTGCCGGCTGTGTTGTGGCGAGCACCTGCAGGGCTTTGGCGATGTTCTTATCGTAATAACCGATTTTTGAGTGGGAGAAGACGCGCTCGACGAAGGTTACGGCGTAAGGTTCGAAGTTCTCCTCCGGCGCCAATCGGTTGATGAAATATGCCATGAAGAACTGTCGGTAGATGCCGGAAGTGATGTAGTCTTCGTCGGTGCAGCGCTCCGCCATATCCTTGTACATGGCAAGTGCCTTGCGGTAAGGCTCGAGTTTCTCGGCGCCGTTGAGTTCCTCCGCCCATGTCTGTGCGTACATTGTGCCAAGAGCGGAATAGCAGTGGACAGCCCTGTACTCGTCGTTATGGTTGAAGAAGTCGTCGATGCCTGCCTGCAGCACGGCGGCTGCCTCATCATATTTCCCTTCCTTAGCGAGTTTGCCTGCCCATATCTTATAGACCTCTTCTATTCGGTCGAAGAGCTGCTGCTGCGCTGCCCATTCGGGATTTGTTATCTCGTTGGCTTTCCACAGTAGGGCTATGGCTTTCTCGTTCTCACCTTTTGCGGTGTAGCAGTAGCTGTAGATGCGGTAATCTTCGGTGGCGAGACTGTCGGACTTCATCATCGAGAAGAGCTTCACTCCCATCTTGTCAGCCTCAGGATAGTTGGCAGCGTGAGCATAGTTGTACATGGCTATGCGATAGAAATAATGGTTGTCGGGATATTCCGCAATGCCCTTATCGACAGCCTTCTGACATTTCTCCGTCATATTGTTTGCGCAGAGCAGATAGGCATAGCGTGAGAGCTCTTCCTCCTTCATATTGTCGAGTGAGATGTCTTCGAGGAGCGCGACGGAAGTCTCTTTGTCGCCGCCAGTCCGTTTCACAATCTCTGCGGCAGCCATCTTCCCGTTGTCGGTCGTGGCGTGCTCGATAAGCTGCTGCGCGAAATTCATGGCAGAGGTGGAGTCGGCGGCGTTCTTCTGCTTGATATGGTAGTTGAACATTGCCTGATAGCCGAGAGGGTCGTTGGGGGCGATGTCAATGGCTTTCTGGAACCAGTATTTGGCGGCAATGGTGTCTTGGTAGAGGTGGAGACAGGCGTTACCGCGAAGGACATAGGCGGCAGTGTATTTGGGGTCGAACTGTAGCGCCATCTCCTCGAAACGGTGTGCGGCAGCACTGTCTTGTGCCTCGTAAAACATACCGGCAATGGCGGTAATGACGCGAGGGTTCTTGGCATGACGCTTCACTATCTGCTTCACAAGGTCGGTGGAATCCATCCTCAGCTGTCCGTGATACTCCAAGATTACAGGAGAGAGTGCGCGGATAGTGGCCTCGGGATCGTTCTGCGCACGGCAGACGGTGGCGAGGAGGAGAAGGAGGAGGAGGGCTTTGGCTTTGGCTTTGGCCTTGGCTCTGGCTTTGAACTGTATTTTTGAATCGGAATTCATTATTATTAAGTACGAAGTACGAAATATTAAGTACGAAATATTAAGTACGAAATATTAAGTACGAAGTATTAAGTATTAAGTATGATTACCTTTTTTAAAGTTTCGCTTGCGAAGTTGAGTTAGAAGGTATATTGCACTCCTGCGTTTATTGTTTCGAACATGGTGAAGGTGTGACTATTGAATTTGACGTTCGGATAGACTGAATTTTTCATCCTGTCGGTAACGTAATAGAATGTAGGAGTGAGATGGAAACCTATGTGGCGATTCAACTTATAGAGGAGTTTCGCTCCGATGTTGAAGGTCACGTTAGGCGTGGTGAGTTTGTTGCCTTCGTCAGGATTTCGCCCGACAGACATTGACGGTCCGACGAAAAGGAAGGCGTCGAAGCCTCTGCCGTCGGGGTTGGTGCGGTGAAGGAGGTTTGTGAGGCAAATCATGTAGTCGAGTGAGAGCAGTCCGTTCTCGAAATTGTATCTCCTCAGGCCTTCAGCAGTCTCACAGAGCAGAGGGTGGCGGGTGTATTCGAGGGACAGACGGGCAGAGTGAATATCGTTGAAATGATACTCGCCAAAGAGCTGGACGTTGAATCCGAGCTTTATCGCCGACTCATACTGACTGGTTGTCTGCAGGTAATTGATACCGCCTCCGATGCCGACGGTGAACGGGCGCATGAACTGCACATAGTCGAGCTCCTCGTAGATTCCCCAGTCGGTGTATTTGCGCGTTCTTGTGTCAACAGTGATACCGACATTCAGGCTCGCCATGTTATTGCCATAACGCCTTATCTGGTCTTCTTTTTCGGGTGTGTGATAGATGAAATGCTCGTAACGCGGCTCTATAAAGACTTTAAGTCCTTCGGCAAGCCGTGCCCAGAGATGAAGTCCGACATCGAATCCCTGAACCATGCAGTTGACCTTGCTATCTTCCTTATATACCTTTCCTATCTGCAAACCCAAGACTCCGTAGAAGCCGAAGCGAGAGTCCCAGTTGTAGTGGCGCACAAGTCCAAAAGGATTGAAGAGGGCATCGACCTTGCCCAAGAGATAGTTGGTGAGCTCGTATTTTGTCTCGCCGTTGAAAGCTGATGAGACGCTGTAGAACGTGGTGTTTTCCACGCTGAGCGACGCTCTGAGGGCGATGGCTGGGGAGAACCATTTTCCGATGGAAAAGGTGTAGCCCATGCTTGCCGACTCGAAGAAGTTGACGATGTTTGACGTCTTCGGATGTACGGAGTTGGAAATCTCTATGAAGGCTGGCTTCTGCCATGAGTAGAGCGTTGAGTCGGTTGTTATGTCGTCTCTCAGCTTACGCTTTGTGAGATAACGGCTTCGCGCCTCAGGCGAAAGATTGTTATGAATATAATAGACATAACTGAGGTTTGCTCCGTAGAAAGCGTCGTACTTTCGCCAGTTTCGCTGACCGCTGACATCCATCTGGTCTGTAGCAAGACCGATTATCGGCTCAATATTGACATAGCCTTGCGGACCTGTGAAGAACTTGAACTGCAGACCGACATGAGCTTCGGCAGCCACTCCGCTGTTAGCCGCCAATCCGGCATTGTTCTTGAAACTGGAACCGGCAACACCGAGACCTAATATCGACGACAGACTAACCCTGCGCGTGGGGTCATAGCCTGCGAAATAGCTTGAGAAGTCGAAGATATGCTCAAGTCTTGCTCCATACTTCAACATGAAGAAATCCTTGTCATACTGATAGGCGTAACCTCCGTAGAGCGACAGTCGTAGGCTGTTTTTCTTATTGAACTGCTTGCCGACAGCTATTCGGGCAGTTGTAATGGGCGTGAACTTATAGTCTTTTGTCGGAGCAATAACGTGCTCAACACCAAGTCCTCCTTCTATGAACAAATGGTCGTCCCACTTCTTTGTGAACTGGTCGCCGTACTCAAGGTGGCGTTTCTCCAACAGGTAGTCAAGGGAGTTGAAGCCGACAGCCACATTGCGGCGGGTGTAGAGTGTTGTGTCGATGCCGTTATCCTCGGTGAGCGAATCGGCGGCAGCAACAAATTCTGCCTTATAGTCGGGAATGTTCTGAATATTCTCGGCAGCAGCAGGCTGGATGGCAAAGGCAAGGAGAAGGAGGAAGCCCCCTAACTCCCTGAAGGGGGAACGACTCAGACCTTGACTTAGACTTTGACCTTGAACTTTCTTCTGTAAGATAGATAATGATGTCACTGACTGAAAGGAAGTAACTTTGGCTTTGACGCAGACTAATGAGGAAGGACTAATGAGTAATGACCTGCCAACCGCCACCTTGAAGGGGGATGTTGGGAAGAAAGTACTAAACACCTTTTTTAAAATAAGGTAGCAAGTACGAAGTGGTAAATATGATTTGCTTTTGTATTTAATCATTAGTCATTAATCTTTAGTTGGCGTCAAAGTCTGAGTCTGAGTCAAAGTCTGAGTCAAAGTCTGAGTCATCGCCAAGGCCTACTGGTTTGTCAATGCAATAAACTTTTCCCTGTATTTGTTTATGTCTTTTTTCTTGTACGGGAATTTCTTCCTTATGTCGTCATCGACAGCTCCTTCGTTGAAATAGAAGCGCTGATAGCGTGGCTCAAGGTCGAAACTCTTCTGGAAATAGGCAAGGAAATAAGGGGTGTCGTCATAGACCTTTGGTTCTTTCCCCGCTCGGTCGCACCACAATAATCCTTTGAGATACCATTTCTTGGGATTAGTGTCGTCGAGCAGATTGACGTAGAACTCTGCCTGGTCAACGGTCTTTGGAATCTGCGCGCGCAACTCGGTGAAGAGTATTGCCCTGTTTTCCGGATTTGCATCCAAGACATAGTCGAACGCCTCGTTGTAACGCTTGTCCTCATCGGGAGTGCGGTCTTTGAAGAACAGCCGTATGAAATCGACAAAGTAACTAATCTTCTCGCCAAGTCCGTCTTTTGGCAGCCAGTCGATGATGTACTGCGCAGTGTCGAGTTGCATCTCCTGGAAATACATAATAGCCTGATTTGCCAATATCTCGTGGCGGTTGACAACGATGGATGAGAACTGGTTAATCTGCTTACGCTGATTGATGTTCTTTATGTTGTAGTCGATGAAAGGTCGGAGAATGCTGGGGTCTGGCGTTCCTTGTCGGATACATTTCAAAGCCTTGCGATTGGCAACATAGGGAGAGAACTTGTTCAGCTCGTAGCCAGGAGTCTTAAGGATGTGACGGTAGGCAATGTCCGTGATGTTGTCAAGCTCCTTTTGGTCGGTAACAACCTGAAAGAGATTATAATAGTCGCCATCAGAAAAGTCTTTTTCACCGGACAAATACTTGCTTTTGTTCCTGTAATACTCGTCGGCAGCCTCTTGCGGAGTCATCACGTGGTCTATCTCATACTGGTAAGTGCAGCGCATGTTTCGCTGCTTCGCAAGAATACTTTCTATCAATGTGCCGTAATATGGCAGCTGCTTCATTGCCGCTGTTGGGTTTGCGCTTCCGTATTCGGCTATTATGTCGCGGATTTGCATTGCCTCAACCTTATAATCCTGACGGCTTAACTCTTCGGCAACATCTGTCCAGGTGTAAACCTTCAAGACGGGATCGGGAAGGCGGACATCAGCCCCACTGCCAAGTCCGTTCTTTATGATGCTCAAAGCTCTGACAGCTCGTTTTGAGGCAAGAGCGCGGTTGGAAGCTTCGTTTCCTTCGGCAGACGCTGCTCCTTCTATCTGAACCTTGTAAAGACGGTCGCCATAAGACTTCAATTCCTTCAAGAGCTGTCCGAACTGCTCGTCGTTCAGAGAGTCGCGAGTGAGCACGTCTTTTCCTGTCTCGAAAGTCAATGTCAGTTTGCGGTCAACAGCCATATAATTGGCTGTAGCTTCTTCACGGAAGTCTTCGTTCAAGTCCATGGCAGAGGTGGCAACACCAAAATTGAGGAACTTGAACGGACGGAAAGCGAGACAGGAGCCTGTGCCTAATCCGCCATTATCGTAAAAGACATGGTGGTAGTCTTCGAGCACTACGCGGTAAGCACCTCTGTAGGTCTTTTCCTTATCGGGCTTGCGGTAAGTTGTGGAGTAAGTGTAATCAAACTCCTCGTTGCTGCGAAGTTCCACAGAACTGTCATAATAAGGCGCCAGCGGGTCGTTTTTCTCGTAGTCGAACGCCATTCGCTGCACCTGACGGGTGTGATATTGTCTGCCCTCGAAGATTACAGGCTTTGCATAGGCAATGGTGTCTTCCGTCTGGCAGTCGATAACCATCGGTTGCACAAACATTCGGGAGTTGTCTCTTGTATAACCGGCAGGCAGATAAATGGGGAAGGTGAATCTGACCTCATAACCGCTGTCGAAGCCGGGAACTTTTTTGAACTCCGGTCCACGGCGGCGGCGGTCGGTAACTGTTACCTCGCTAAGCGCACGCATCTCTATCCTGACATCATATTTCGACTGATTAGGTCGTATTTCCTCCACTTTGACATAGGTTGACTGGGCAAGAATGACCACTGCCATTCCGTCTTCCATATGAGCTCGGAAAGTGCCGTTGTTTGCGGAAACCTGGAACACGACATTGAGCTTCTTCATGGCTTTGTCAACGATGTTGTTGTCAGAGAAATCCTCGTTCTGCTGCGATATGGCTTTTTCCAAAGCAATGCGAATGTCGTGGGCTTTTCTCACTGACTTCACCACACAATATTGCACAGGCTCATACTCAGTCTTGCCATTGGATTTGTTCTTCAGCGACACTTGAAAATCAACATCTCTGAAACCTCCGTCCTGCGCCATGACCTGATGAAAGCAAAACGTAGCGAGGAGCAAAATCAATATTATATTTAATTGAGCATTTCTCATTTCAACACGTAACTAATTGATACACCAATTCTTGTAGGTATGATATAAGCGCCGGAAGCGTTGGCTATCTCGTAGCCTGCCTCATTCACATCATGCTTGTCGCCGATGAAATATTCTTTCTGCCCGTAAAAGGCTACTCCAAATCCAGCGTGAAAATCAATATTGAAACGCTTGCCAAGAGGCAGGACATAACCGAAAGTCATGCCTAATCCTGCTCCGTAGCCATCGTATTCCTTGTCGGCGTGCTCCAACTTATAAACAGCGCCTATGGCTCCCGCACCGACGAAAAGCTTGTGCATCGGGCGACCGGAGAAGTAATAACGGTATTCGGGCTGCAGGGTTGTTGCCCGCAACTTCATTCCGTAAGGTTTCAGAACGGTCATGGCATTCAGCTGAAGGGTTGACCTGTTGCCGACAGTCAGCTCCAAGCCAATGTTCGGAGACATCGCGGCATCCCACAGCACGTCTGTACTGACAGACAACATCTGTGCGGAAACCGTCAATGGCATTAATCCAAGGCAAACGGCAAGGAATATTCTATAGATATATTGTGCTATCATTTGTTCAACTTCTTGTCCATTCTCTTTTTAGCCTTCTCGCGCTGAGCCTTCTCCTGCTGTTCTTCCTTAATGTATTTGGCATTAATCTTCTGTATCAAGGAGTCGGGATTCTGGCCCGTGCGCTCAGCCTTACTGCGTATTCTTGCAAAACGTTTCTCGCCTGTCAGCTCACGATACTTATCCCAGAACTTATACTCAGCGTTTCTGGTCAAAGTGTCAATGCGTATGCGCTCTGCCCTTCTGTTGTTCTTCAGCAGAATGAGCGAGTCAACACGGTTGGCGTAAACCATGTCAACATCGTAACGGTAACGGTATTTCTTTGTAACAGGATATTTTCCAAAACGGTAAATAAAGCCAACACGTATGTCGCTGATTGCAGGATAAATGCCCGAAAGTCCGCCCTGAGTTACGGTATATTCGTTTGCACGGCGGTCAAGGCGGTATTTGTCGTATTTGGCATAAGCAACACCAGCACTTACGCCAAGTTCGAAATCGAGTGAGTTGCCGTTAGAGAACTCGTACAACGGCCTTACAATACCATAAGTAAAACCTCCCGTGAAGGCGTTGCCGCGAATGCCCTCGCTACTGAAAAGATATGAGAATCTGTCGTAGGCGAGATAGAAACCACGATAATAAGTGGTCAAAGGATGCTTCGAGGTTTTGCGTCGGAAAGAGAAAAGCTTGTCTATCCACTTGGAATGTTTGCCGATATAACGTCCATCAAAAGGGCGAGTGCGCCAATAGTTGCGTCCCTCGATTCTCACCTGCGTCTGCTCGAAAACAATTCCGGGCAAGAAGGTGTGCGCGGTCTTGAAGTTGCTTTTCAGGTTGAGCACTACAGCCCAGCGATTCCAGTTGGTGGCGCGAACATCGTATTCAAAGCTGATGTTTGGCGTCAGCAACAGCCAGTCAACGGCATTTGTCTTTAGAGAAAAGCGCTCCGCGAAAGTCAATGTATCAACTTTTGTTCTTGTATCAACAACCTGAGCCGCTACCGTTTGACACAATAGCGACACAGCGACAAAAACAAAAAAAGGTATCTTCCGTCTCAAGTTTATGGTCTGAGTTTATGGTTTATGCCAAAACAGTTCTTCTGAATGTTTCCGGCTAAATTTCAAAGTCTAATTTGCAGCCATAAGGGCAAAAAGCGTGGCAAAATTACAAATTAAATGAAAGAACTACGAAATATTCACATTAAATATAATTTATTAAGTCGTCAACTTGTCAAAAATCACTTATATTGTTAAACATGTGGGGACTAATTTTTAGAACTCACCTAATATCTTTCAAATAATTCAACTGGAGTAATGTCCGGATGTGCCTTGATATACGCTTCCGCTCGCTTTAACGGCTCGTCGTTGAAAGCCTTGAAACCAGACACCTTGTTTGCCACCCACAGCATTTTTCCGATGTGGCGGTCGCGCTCATCCTGCGTTGCATTTTGAAAGTCTTCCAAAGGGTAAATGCTTAGCAGATAGAACAAAATGCAGTCGGGAACAATCATCTTGCAGGTCATCCTATTGCACTGGTTTTTATCGAAAAAGGTTTTATATGGCAGGTAATCTTCTCCCATATATTTGTCTAACGAAATTCCGATGGAGCCATCCTTAATTATTATGCTTTGGTCGAGTGCTGTTATCTGGGCGTAAACAGTGGGAATAGGAATATCAGGAAACATTTCCCTCAACTCATCAAATGCGTTCGACAACGACTCGTTAAGTTTGTCCATATTGGCGTATTTTTCCTCTGCATCACGGGATATTCTCTGCATGATAGAATCCTGAAACAAGACCAATATCTGCTGATTTGTGCTTGACTGACTCATCTGCCCGACTTTCAAGATGTCCTCAAAAAGCGTTCTGGTTTCCGTAGGATAGTCTGTACACATCTGTTGCAACGCAGAAAATTCACCCGTCGTGATATACTGATATTCTAACCGGTCGAACCTTTTAACAACGATTTCCGTGTCTTTCTTGTTAGCGAAAAAGGATGTTGTGAAGTCACACGCAGAGAATATGAATGTCAGTAGCAGGATGATATATGTTGGTTTTTTGAATTTCATGATGGCACGAAACATTAATATACAGGCGCAAAATTACTAAAAAAGAGATTATATTTATGCCATCGAATTGTTTTTTTAAGTTTTTTTATATATTTCTTGTTTTGCCGTTTACTTGCTGTGATAAAGCAAAATTTGGGTTGAAATGAATGGTTATTTGTTGATTTAACATAAAATGTATGCAGATAATGAAATGTGAAAAACCTAAATATGAAAATATTTATCTAACTTTGCCGGCTGAAAAATTAAGACTTTGATAGCTATGGGGCAAAAACCAAGATGCAAAGTTCTAAACAGCAAATCTCAAAAAAACAGAAACTGAAACATGATAAAGATTACTTTTCCTGACGGTTCGGTTCGCGAATATGAAAGCGGCGTAACAGGCTTACAGATTGCCGAGAGCATTTCACCAGCGCTTGCTCGCAACATCATCGCTTGTGGAGTTAACGGTGAGACAATAGAAATCAATCGCCCAATCACTGAGGACGCGAAAATCGCGCTCTACAAATGGGATGATGACGAAGGTAAACACGCTTTTTGGCACACATCAGCACACCTGCTCGCAGAAGCACTGAAGGAGCTTTATCCTGGCATTCAGTTTGGTTTCGGTCCTGCTGTTGAGAACGGTTTCTTCTATGACGTAATGCCTAAAGAGGGAGATGTCATCAAGGAGGGAGACTTCGCCAAGATTGAGGCAAAGATGAAGGAACTCGCATCAAAAGACGAGCCTGTAGTACGTCAGGAAATATCAAAGGCTGACGCGCTTGCATCATTCAAGGCTGACGGACAAGACTATAAATGCGAACATATTGAGCAAGACCTTGAGGACGGAACCATCACAACCTACACTCAAGGTAACTTTACCGACCTCTGCAAAGGTCCGCATATCGTATCTACCGGTGCTATCAAGGCCATTAAGATAATGAGTGTTGCCGGCGCTTTCTGGCGTGGAGATGCCAACCGCGAGCAGATGACTCGTATTTACGGTATCACCTTCCCAAAGAAGAAGATGCTCGACGAGTATCTCGTTATGCTTGAAGAGGCAAAGAAACGCGACCACCGCAAGATTGGAAAGGAGATGGAACTCTTCATGTTCTCAGACCGTGTGGGGAAAGGACTTCCAATGTGGCTGCCAAAGGGAACTGACCTCCGTCTGCGTCTGCAAGACATGCTCCGCAAGGTGCAAAAGCGTTACGGATATCAGGAGGTTATCACTCCGCACATCGGAAGCAAGAACCTTTATGTAACATCTGGCCACTACGCTCACTACGGAAAAGACTCTTTCCAACCTATCCACACTCCTGAGGAGGACGAGGAATACATGTTGAAGCCTATGAACTGTCCTCACCACTGTGAGGTGTTCGCTTGGAAGCCACGCTCATACAAAGACCTCCCACTTCGTATAGCAGAGTTTGGAACAGTATATCGCTATGAGAAGAGCGGTGAACTTCACGGCTTCACACGCGTGCGTTCATTTACTCAAGACGACGCTCACATCTTCTGCCGTCCAGACCAGATAAAGGACGAGTTCTGCAAGGTTATGGACATCATACAGAGCGTGTTCTCAACATTCCAATTCGAGAATGTAGAGGTGCAGATATCACTCCGCGACCCTAACGACCACGAGAAGTACATCGGTTCTGACGAGGTTTGGAATCAGGCTGAACAAGCAATAATCGACGCTTGCAAGGAGAAAGGCGTTGAAGCAAAGGTGGAATACGGTGAGGCTGCATTCTACGGTCCAAAGCTCGACTTCATGGTTAAGGACGCTATCGGTCGCCGTTGGCAGTTGGGAACAATTCAGGTTGACTACAACCTCCCTGTTCGCTTCAACCTCGAATATACTGCCGACGATAACACCAAGAAGACTCCAGTGATGATTCACCGCGCTCCATTCGGTTCTATGGAACGTTTCTGCGCCGTACTCATCGAACATACAGCAGGACATTTCCCTCTATGGCTCACACCTGACCAGGTTGCAATACTTCCTATATCAGAGAAATACAACGGTTATGCCCGCGAACTCCAGAACTATTTCGGCTTAAACGATGTTCGCGCTATCGTTGACGACCGCAACGAAAAGATTGGTCGTAAGATTCGCGACAACGAGATGAAGCGCATCCCTTATATGCTTGTTGTTGGCGAAAAAGAGGCCGCCGAAGGGCTTGTTGCAGTAAGAAAACAGGGCGGTGGAGAGCAATCTGTCATGAAAAAAGAGGATTTTGTTGAAAAAATTCTCGCAGAAGTTGCGGAAATGACAAAAAATGTTTAATTTTGCAGCCGCTTTAAAACTATTAAACAGTGGGAACAAATTCATATAACCCACATTAACTAAGTTAATGAGAAACGACAAAAAGAAAATTGCTCAACAGCAGTACCGAATCAATGAACAGATTCGTGCTAAGGAAGTTAGGCTTGTAGGCGAAGACGGCTCAATGGTAGTGCCCACACGCCAAGCATTAGACATGGCAAGACAACAAGAGGTTGACCTTGTAGAGATTTCGCCAAACGCAGAGCCACCAGTATGTCGTATCATTGACTATAGCAAGTTCCTCTACCAGCAGAAGAAGCGTGCGAAAGAGATGAAGCAGAAGCAGGTCAAGCAGGAGGTTAAAGAAATACGTTTCGGACCACAGACCGACGAGCACGACTACAACTTCAAGCTCAAGCACGCAAAGGAATTCCTTGAGGAAGGCAACAAGGTCAGAGCATACGTATTCTTCCGTGGTCGCTCTATCTTGTTCAAAGAGCAAGGTGAAGTTCTCCTTCTCCGTTTCGCCAACGACCTCGAAGAGTTTGGAAAGGTTGACCAGCTACCAAAACTTGACGGTAAGAAGATGTTCCTCTACCTCAGTCCCAAGAAGCAAGCCATACAGAAAAAGAGCCAGCAGAAGCGAGACCGCGAGGCAGAAGAAGCAGAAGCAAAGGCATCAGCCGCAGCCAAGGAAGAAAAGCCTTCTAACGGAGGTCTCTTCGCCAACGCTAAAGGCGGTGAGAAACTTGCAGCACTTCTGAATAAAGAAGAAGAAAAGGATTAAAAAAAAAAACACTCTCGACACTCTCGGTGCGTAAAGTCCGTTATAAACTTTGCCACCATTAATAAATAACTAATTAAAATTTTAACAAACATGCCAAAGGTAAAAACTAATTCAGGAGCGAAGAAAAGATTCTCGTTCACTGGCACAGG
>JABUUE010000033.1:25087-33837 GCA_021443335.1 Bacteroidaceae bacterium | reverse complement strand
TTTAGAGCATCTGCCTTACAAGCAGAGGGTCGGCGGTTCGAATCCGTCAACGCCCACAACAGAAAGCCGACTCTTCAATAAGAGTTGGCTTTTTTCGTATCGGAAAAGGCAATGATAAAGCCCAAATTATTCCAATGTTTGAACTATTTGAGTTGAAGCCCGATATATGATAAAGAACCAAGGTTTGAAATGAAGCAGTTTCTCAACATCACCATAATCGCCATATTGGCACTTTGCAGTCTGACAGCAAACGCATACGACTTCACCGCCACAACAGAAGGCGGCACAAAGTTGTATCTCTCCTACTTGTCAGACAGCACCTGCACCCTGACAAGCAAAGGGGGAACTCCATACTGCGGTGACATTTCAATACCTTCATCCGTAGTCTTTGACAGACACACCTACAGAATAACAGCCATAGCCTCAGACGCATTTCTCGGCTGCGAAGAACTCACTTCCATTGAACTTCCAGAAGACATTGAAGCCATCGGCAGCTGCGCATTCTCATGCTGCAACAAACTCACAAATGTTGTCATTCCGAAAAGCGTAACAGTCATCGGAGTTTATGCCTTCTCTGGATGCACATCACTGAAAGAAATTGCAATCCCCGAAAACGTAACCGAAATTTGCGACTTTGCCTTCTACGGCTGCAGTAGCCTGTCATCAGTGACAATCTCAGGAAAACCAACAAGCTTTGGCTACAATGTTTTTCTTGACACCGAGTGGTGGAACAATCAAGAAGAAGGAGTTGTCTATTACGACGATATGCTGATAGGCTGCCACGGCGACATCAGCCAATCAATAACAGTAAAAGAAGGCACAAGACTTATAGCCAACGGAGCTTTCTACAATAGATGCAATATCACCTGGGTAACCCTTCCACAAAGCATTGAAAAAATCGGCGGTTCCGCTTTTAACCAATGCAGCGGACTTAACACCATAATACTGCCATCCAATCTTGAGCACATCAGCGAATACACATTCTATGGCTGCAAAAACCTCACCACAGTAGAAATGCCCAAAGAACTGCTTTCTATCGGATGGCAGGCGTTCTCGGGTTGCAGTTCACTCCATTCAATCATCATTCCCGACAAAGTTCAGGACATTGGTTCCGAAGCGTTCAGAGGCTGCATAAATCTCATCAACATAACCAGCAAACGCCCTACTCCACCTTCCTGCTACACAAATGCCTTCACTGGTGTATCTCATTCCAATTGCACACTTTATGTTGAAGAAAAGGCAGTCAACTCATATCTTGCAGCAAGACCATGGAACGAATTTAACATCCTTGTTCCAGGTTCAGAAGAGGAGAAAGAACACTGCGCAAAACCTTTCATCACAGTGAAAGCAGGAAAGTTGAGCATCACATCAGCCACACAAGGCGCAACCTGCCACTATACCATCACATCCAGCGATATCCAAAGCAGTGAACTTCTTGAAGGTCAGACTGTAGCACTCACCGGACAATATAACGTAACAGCCTACGCAAAGGCAGAAGGAAAACTCAACAGCGACATTTCCACTGCGATTTTAGTATGGGTAAATCCCGATGAGCCTTACGACAAGATTATAGACCTTGAACAGAAAAAGGCTGTTGTGCTCCGAACGGAGAACGACAATGCAATTCTTTGCGGCACGGAGTATGGCGAAAACATCACGCTCTACACCGCAAACGGCATTCAAGTTACATCGTTAAAGGCTATCGACGGAGAAACCGTAATTCCATATACTCTCAAAAAAGGCGACGTCTATATCATACAATATGCCAACAGAAGTATCAAGTTTCTATATTAGGGTAGGCTTCATAAACAAGCTCGCTTTTCCCATACTTCACCGCGCAAAATTAGCAAAAAAACTTCACTAAAAAAAGATTTTGATGATTTATTGCAAAATCTCTTTTGTTATCGCAAATATTTGGAAGAAATAAAATCAGATGTCGCAAAAAACAAGTAAATTTGTAGAAAATTATCGCTAATAAGCGTGCCAAGTGAATTTTACTATTGCAAAATCCTTCAAACAAGATGAAGAACAAAATAATATTGCGACTATGGATTTCATTTGTTGTAATCATCCTTCTGATTGCCGTTGTTGTCGTCAGTGCATGGAACGGATGGATTTGCAACATGCCTGACTTCAAGACGCTCCAAAACCCGGTTGACGAATACGCCTCAATGGTTTACTCCGCCGACGGAAAACTCATCGGACAGTACAATGTAGCGAGAGCAAACCGTCTTGCCGCCGATTTTCAGGATTTGTCGCCTTATCTTGTTGAAGCCCTTGTTGCAACCGAGGACGAGCGTTTCTATGAGCATTCCGGAATTGACGCCATCGGTTTGGGACGCGCCATCTTGAAGCGCGGTATTATGGGAGACATCTCTGCTGGTGGCGGCTCCACCATCACGCAGCAGTTAGCCAAGATGCTCTACTCGGAGAGAGCCACATCCGTGATGGACAGACTTTTTCAGAAACCCGTAGAGTGGCTTATAGCCATAAAGCTTGAACGCCAGTTCACAAAGGAAGAGATTATCACAATGTATCTCAACCAGTTCAACTTCCTTAATGGAGCTTATGGCATAAAGACCGCCGCCGACATATATTTCAAGAAGAAGCCAAACGAACTGACACGCGCAGAATGTGCCCTCTTCATTGGAATGTGCAAGAACCCAAGTTACTTCAACCCAAGGCGTTACCTTGACAGGGCGATAGGCCGCAGAAATGTAGTGTTACACCAGATGCTCAAAGCAGGCTTTGTCACTCAGGAAGAATACGATAAAGACTGCCAGGAAGGAGTAAATCTAAAGCAATTCAAACTGCCTACGCACAAAGGCGGCATCGCACCTTATTTCCGCGAATATCTCCGCCACTACATGATGGCAGAAGAGCCAAAGAGAGAAAACTATCCTTCATGGCAGAAAGTGCAGTATTGCATCGACTCTGTGCTTTGGCAGAAAGACCCGCTCTTCGGCTGGTGCAACAAACACAAGAAGTCTAACGGCGAAAACTACAATATCTACACCGACGGACTTAAAATTTACACTTCCATTGACACCCGTATGCAGAAATATGCTGAAGAGGCTGTCTTTGAGCGTGTGGTGAAAGAGTTGCAACCGCAATTCAACACTTTCTGCAAAGCACTTCGCTACCCCCCGTTCAACAATGCCGCCAGACACCGCGACATAGAAAACTGCATGAAGCGTTCCTGGAGAAACTCTGAGCGATACAACCGCATGAAAAAGGCGGGAGCAACGGAAGAAGAAATTGCACTGGCCTACCGTACACCAGTTAATATGAAAATATTCACTTACGATGGTACCAAGGAAGAAACCATGACTCCCGAAGACTCCATCCGTTACATGAAGAAGTTCCTGAAAGCAGGCTTTGTTAGTATGGACCCGAAGACAGGAGATGTCAAAGCTTATGTCGGCGGCACAAATTTCGACGCTTTCTCTTATGACATGGCAGGACAAGGCCGTCGTCAGGTGGGATCTACCATGAAGCCTTTCCTCTACTCGCTGATGGTACAAAACGGCATGAGCCCTTGCGACCCAGTGTCAAACGTGCGTAAAAGCTATGGCGGATGGATGCCGAGAGGCGGTGGCGGTGGCGGCTCAATGCAACTACAACGAGGACTTGCACAGTCAAACAACACTGTGACTGCTCATCTGATGAGCACCATCGATCCGCGCGACTTCCTCTCTTGGCTTGAACTCTTCGAACTGCCTACCTTCTACCAGATTCCAAACATGGCTCTGTGCCTTGGTCCATTGGAAATCTCTGTCCTATCATTAATTAGCGGATACACCACTTTCGTCAACGACGGTCTGCACATGTCACCACGACTTGTAACAAAGATTACCGACCAACAAGGCAATCTTATCGCAGAGTTCTCGCCACGAATGAACGAGATTCTTTCACAAGAGAGCGCATGGAAGATGCAGATAATGCTTATGGGCGTTGTAAAACACGGAACAGGACGCCGTCTGCTCGGAATGGGATTCGATGGCGACATAGGCGGAAAGACAGGAACAACCAACGACTGTTCCGACTTCTGGTATGTGGGCATCACGCCTAACTTGGTTTCCGGCGGCTGGGTTGGAGGCGATGAGCGCGACATACGTTTCAGCACAGGACAAGGAGCTGAGATGTCGCTACCTATGTGGGCGAAATACATGAAGAAGGTTTACGACGACGAGTCTCTCGGATATTCTATGAAAGACACCTTCAACATTCCTAAAGGCTATGACGGATGCGACAAGCGTGAACGCATAAAGAAAGAACGCAACGAGCAGCATGAAATAATTGACAATATAAGCGACATTTACAGATAAGTAATGGTGAAAAATAAACTTCCTGCGTTTTTTACCATTTACCAACAGCACAAAATAAACAAAATCACATACTATGGCAGAACTAAAAGACTTAACAAAAAGGGCCGACAATTACAGTCAATGGTATAACGACCTTATCGTAAAAGCCGACCTTGCAGAACAATCAGCTGTTCGCGGCTGCATGGTTATCAAGCCTTACGGCTACGCAATCTGGGAGAAGATGCAACAGCAACTCGACAAGATGTTCAAGGAGACAGGCGCACAGAACGCTTATTTCCCTTTGCTCATTCCTAAAAGTTTCCTTAGTCGCGAGGCAGAACATGTAGAAGGCTTCGCCAAGGAATGTGCAGTAGTTACCCACTACCGCTTGAAAGCAACAGCAGACAAGAGCGGTGTTGAGGTTGACCCTGCTGCAAAACTTGAAGAAGAGCTCATTGTCCGTCCTACATCTGAAACCATCATCTGGAACACATACAAAAACTGGATTCACTCTTGGCGCGACCTGCCACTGATGTGCAACCAGTGGTGTAACGTCATGCGCTGGGAGATGCGAACACGCCCTTTCCTCCGCACATCAGAATTCCTTTGGCAGGAAGGTCACACTGCACACGCCACCCGCGAAGAAGCGGAAGAAGAGGCACAGAAGATGCTCGGCGTTTATGCAAAGTTTGCAGAAGAGTGGATGGCAGTACCTGTTGTTCAGGGTGTTAAGAGCGAGACAGAGCGCTTTGCCGGAGCTCTCGACACTTACACCATCGAGGCTATGATGCAAGACGGAAAAGCATTGCAAAGCGGCACGTCCCACTTCCTTGGTCAGAACTTCGCAAAGGCATTTGAGGTAACATATCTCACAAAAGAGAACAAGCAGGAATATGTTTGGGCAACATCCTGGGGAGTTTCCACACGACTTATCGGTGCGCTCATCATGACACATTCCGACGACAACGGACTCGTTCTTCCTCCACGTCTTGCCCCATTGCAGGTTGTCATCGTGCCTATCAGCAAGGGCGAACAGCTACAGGCTATCACAGAAAAACTCACACCTGTAATCGAGCAACTCCGTGCTGCCGGCATCACAGTCAAATATGACGACGCCGACAACAAGCGTCCTGGGTTCAAGTTTGCTGATTACGAGCTCAAAGGTGTTCCTGTGCGGCTGGTTATGGGAGGTCGTGACCTTGAGAACGGAACAATAGAAGTGATGCGTCGCGACACTCTTGAGAAGGAGACTCGCCCGGTGGAAGGCATTGCAGAATATGTCATCAGCCTGCTCGTCGACATACAGAAAAACATATTTACAAAGGCTAAGACTGCTCGCGACGAGAAGATTTACACTTGCTCCGACTATTCTGAGTTCAAGGAGAAAGTCAAGGACGGCGGATTCTTCTTCTGCCCATGGGACGGCACCGCCGAGACCGAAGCGAGAATCAAGGAGGAGACACAAGCCACTATCCGCTGCGTGCCTTTCCATATCCCACAGCCGGAAAACCTTGGCGTAGATATGGTTACAGGCCAACCAGCAAAACAGTGGGTTATTATTGCAAGAAGCTATTAACCAAGTTTCGCAAGCTTGCTTGCGAAACTTGAATACACAAACAACAGATATCGGCGAATGGGAAGCAAACGAGTCCAAAAAAACGAGTATGCTTTCCATTTGCTGCCTTTTACAGAATCCAGTTTGCTGCTTCCCTTTCTGTAAAAGCCTTTTACGGAAGCCCTTATATCCGACTTTCGGCAATGCTCCGGCATAATATTTCCGTCACCGAGCAGCGTAAGATTTTCTCCCTCTATCTTAATAATTCTGTGCAACACCCACTTTCCCGTTGGCAGCTGTACAAGCACAGGCTCGTTAATAACAGGCTCTTTGGGCGGCTCCAACAAGGCGTAGTCGCGCTGGTCCTCCAAGAACGGGCGCATGCTGTAACCCTTCAGCGGAATCTTCACCGTGTGGCGGTCAGCAAGAAACTGCATGACGTGTGAGAAATATTCGTCGTTAGGAATTTGCATCTGTCTGTCTGATTTTCTTGTTGCACACTATCGCCGACTCCCTGTCGGGCAGGCAGTATAAAGTATAAATGCCCGTCGTCTCAACAACCTTTGTCACCGTGCCTATGACATTGTTATATAAAGGCTTCTCCCATTTCATCGTGGAGCATGAAGGCAGCAGGGAGGTGAAAGCCGCAATAGATGCCTGCTTCACACATTTGTTCTCGTCAGCCCGTTCTATTCTCGTCACCGCTCCAAGTTTAGCCTTTATATTTCGGTAACACGGAGTCTTTCCGCTCCATGGCGAGCCATAGACAAAAGCCTGCCCGTCGATAATCCTTATTATCGGATTGTCATCGTTGAGCAGTTCACATCCCGCCACATGCTTCAGCCAGTTGCTCACCTGTGTTGATTTCCCCGTACCACTCTTTGCGATGAAAGCGTATGCATAATCACCCTGCTTCACGCACGAAGCGTGGATGAGCAGCGTCTGTTTATGGGCAGAGGCAAAGGCGTATGTAAGCATCAAGACAGTGTTCAGACCATAAGAGCAGAACGACGACTCGTTGAGCATAAGGCAGCGGCAATCCGTGAAACCGTCATTTGTGTAGAGCAGACACACCACCTCCTCATAGATATTTCTTATGGTAAAGAGATATTCCCCCGTGGCGTCAATCTTCTCCACCTTCGTATGACCGTTGCCCGTGTCAAAATCGCCAATCTCTCGGAACGCAGCGTTGTCACTTATCCAGTCGCTGCAGCGGGAGCTGAAATCTATGCGCAGCGAGAACAGCAGTCCACGCTCACCTTCCAACTCCCCCACCCTTTCCTCGCTCACGAGAAACTGTTGCAGCGATGGGATAGCAGAAAGCATGTCAACAGAATCCTCCGCTGACATAATCCTCAACAAATGCTCAGCAATATCGAAGTGTTGCGTTGTCATTCAACAAGCCCTATTTCCTTCCATTGCTGCACGAGGCGTTCACAGTCGGCTGTGGCACTCGTCTCGTCAACCTCATACTCGTCAGTCAGCGCCTTCACCATCGTCTCTATGGTAAAGTCCGTGCCCACAAGCTTCCTCCATAAGAAAGAGGCAGTCTCGTTGATGCCGATGACACTTGAGAAATCGATGTTTTCCTCGCCTTCAGCCACAATCACATCGTCGCCACAGACAGTATGAATGTTAAAACCTTCTTTTATTCGCATAATATTATTTTTTGCCAAAGCCAAAGTTCAAAGCCTATGTTTATATCTCTCAATATGCTGCTGGATAAGCTCGGCATCGTCAAAATAATTTATTTTCATTGCCGCACGCACCTCATCCATTGTCTGCATAGCCACCTTTCTCGCCTCCTCAGAGCCGCGTTTCAGTATGTCATACACAGCCGGGATGTTCTGCTCCAACTCATGACGTCGCTCACGGATAGGGTTCAGACGCTTGTTGAGCACCTTGATGAGGAACTTCTTGCATTTCATGTCTCCGAGACCTCCGCGAGAGTAGTGGTCTTTCATCTCCTGCAGGTTCTTGTATTCAGGAAGGAACTCCTCGAAGTCCGTCTCATCGCAGAAAGCGTCGAGATAGGTGAACACGCAGTTGCCTTCCACATGTCCAGGATCGTCAATGTTGATATGCTCCGGGTCAGTGTACATAGACTTCACCTTCTTCTCCATCTCCTTCGGATCGTCAGAGAGGTATATGCAGTTGCCAAGACTCTTCGACATCTTCGCCTTGCCGTCAGTTCCCGGCAGACGCTTGCAGCAGTCGTTCTCCGGCAACATTATCTTCGGCTCCACGAGCACCTCGCCGTAAGTGTTGTTGAAGCGGTTCACCAACTCGCAGGTCTGCTCCAACATCGGTCGCTGGTCCTCGCCCACAGGCACCACATTAGCCTTGAACAGCGTGATGTCGGCAGCCTGCGATATAGGGTAGCAGAAGAAGCCCACCGGTATCGACGCCTCGAAGTTGCGCATGGCAATCTCAGTCTTCACTGTCGGGTTGCGCTGCAGACGGCTCACGGTGACGAGGTTTGAAAGATACTGTGTCAGCTCCGCAAGTTCCGGAATCTGACTTTGGATGAAGATTGTCACCTTCTCAGGATCGAGACCGCAAGAGAGGTAGTCGAGAGCCACCTCGATGATGTTCTGACGGATTTTCTCCGGGTTGTCAGCGTTGTCGGTAAGCGCCTGCACATCAGCGATAAAGACAAACATCCTGTCATATCCGCCCTCGTTCTGCAGCTCCACACGGCGACGCAAAGAGCCCACATAATGTCCAAGATGGAGTTTGCCCGTAGGGCGGTCTCCTGTAAGTATTACTTTTGACATATTCTAATTCAGTTTTTATATATAAGCGTAAGAAAACCTTCTTTCGCGCGGCAAAGTTACGATTAAGTGAGAGAAATACAAAATAAATCCTATTTATTTTTATGTCCGAGC
>JABUUE010000033.1:19823-24542 GCA_021443335.1 Bacteroidaceae bacterium | reverse complement strand
GACCGTTACGGCAACAACACCTACTGCCACGACTGCGGAGTAGAGTTAGTATGGAAAGGTAACAAGAGGAACGGTCGCTACGAGGTTATCGCTCCACGCACATCTGTTACAAACAACCACGGCGGAGCAAAGGTTTCTCCCTCCAACGGACATCGCAAATAATGCTCATAGGTTTACATATATAAGGTTGTTTTTGGGACTCCCGGCCTGTTCGGCAATGGACAGGCTGGGAGTTTTTTTTGAAAGAAATGCCAACTACACCGAAGTGTCCCTGATACTCAATATCTGTGACCCTGATACTCAATACCTGTGTCCCTGATACTCAATACCTGTGTCCCTAATACTCAATGTATGTATCCCTGATACTCAAAACCTGTGTCGCCGATACTCAAAGCGAGTTCCTATGACACTTGAAACGCATTCCTTAGGAATCAAATTCAAAACTCCCCGTGAAACATACCAAAACTCCCACGAAAAAAAAATTTTCTCCCTGCGTTTTGATCCAAAAGTCATAGCGAAATTTCATGTCTCGCTGTGAAACATTTTCAAGCTATAGCTGCGATGCAGTATCAGTGCAGTAATGATGTAGTATCATTACGCCACACTACACCCTTTAAAATACTCATTAACAACGCATTAAATTCAGAAAGTGCTGTATGTAGTTTATTTTTTCAATCAACACTTAGGATAGAAGGCTATACAAAAGTTATTTTTTTGTATTATTTCTAATATCATCTAAACATTTACCGATCAATCCCATGAATGAGAAAGTAATACTGCTTAATAAGCAAATTAATGATTGGTATAGATGTTCTCCTTGGTATGTTTTATTAAGCATTCATGCCAACAACACCTGCATATTCTGTAGAAAAGTGTAGGCGATTACATTCGTGGGCGCGGCTATGGCTGTGATTTAGAAGATTTGCTTATATTCTCCAAGAACTCCACTTCCACGATGCGGAGGTTATGACTTCCTTTCGCCTCCTGCGCATTGTCGAGTTCGCTGGCTTTTCCTCCGGCAAGTTCGGTCATGGTGAACTTCTCGTCCTCCGACTTCTCTCCGGCATCCTTGTCAGCATTCTTCAGCCGTATGGTTATCTTGTCGGTCTTCACCGGATTGCTGATGTTGAGATGAACATAGCCGAGGCTTTTCTCCGTATTTCCGCTCCATATCAGGCGGTCAGCGGCAAGTACTTCAAGCGGATAACTTTTGTTTCGCCAACTGGTTAGTTTTATGCAGACATCATCGACAAGTGCTTCGCGCTCAAGGCTGTATGTTATCCACGCCGTTGACAGTTTGCCGTCGTTTGTCCATTCCGACAACTCATTGTCGTCAAAAGAGAGGAAAGCTTTGTCAGAATTTGCGCCTGCTGTTGCCGTCACCACTTCCACTCCGCGTCTTTTCTCGGTATATGATGGAGTGGCGGGCGTCTCGCCGCGAGTGAGGAATAGCGTTGATGGTGGTCGATAGTCGGCGGCTTTCGTTGTCAGCACAACCTTCTGCTTAGGCAATCCTTTTGCAGCAGCTTCCACCGTTATCTTGCCCGGCTTTGTCGTAGAGCGTATGATGGCTCTGTTCACGCCGCACTCTACTGGCAGCGTCTTGCTTAAGATATAGTTGTCAGGACCTTGCGCTATTCCGCCACGCCATTCGCCCTCGCCTTTGACGGTGAATTTCACTTCGCGGTTGTCGAGCGGACAGCGCCGACCGTCCTTATCCACCACTTCAAACTGTAACAACGCCATGTCGGCGCCGTCAGCCTTGAAACCATCAGGATTTTCTATCGTTGTCAGTCGCAGTTGCGCGGGTTCGCCAGCGGTCTTCATGATATAGCGACTAACTTCTTCGCCTTTCGCGTCATAGCTAATGGCTTCGAGTACGCCGGCTTCAAACTTCACATTATCGAACGAAAACAGGAAGTTATAGTCGCGCCGACCTTTGCCAAGTCTTTTTCCGTTGAGCAGCAGTTCCACCTCCTCGCCGTTGCTCACCACATAGACCGTCTTCTTCGTGCCTGGCTCGTAGTTCCAGTGTCCCACGATAAATGTCTGGTATCGTTCCGTATCGACCCATCCGTTCCACATCACCTGATGAGCATAGAAGCCGTCTTTCGGTATTCGCATCGCATCGGTAACGCCACTGCGACGATAGTTCTCCACGCCGCGGAAATGGGTGTTCGTGTCAGAGAAGACAATCTTCGCACCGCCACTGCTCACTCGCGTGCCTGTTCCCGGTCGCTCGCGCCAGTAGTCGTACCAGCGGCGCACGAGCTCTACGGCAAACTGGTCTTGGTTATGATTATACGGCAGCGGATCGACCTTTTTCTTCGTGTTCGTCACGGTAGAATGTAACTCGTCGGGACCTTGCCCCTCTTTGTGGAACGGATAACTCTGCTCGTCCCAGTATTTGCGCAGTCCTTCGTCGCGGCAGTATTCGGTCGCCCACATCGGGTGCTTCTTGCTTTTATTGATGTACAGCATTTCGCCGCCATATTCCGCCTCGTTGATGTCGAGCATCTCTCGCGAGCCTATTGCGCGTCCGCCGTGAGGGTCATAGATGTCGCGCAGGTGTTTCATCTCTATCATGTGTTCGCGAGAGATGGACTCGTTGCCACATTCGTAGAAGATTATCGACGGGTTGTTGCGGTTGTATATTATCGCGTCGCGCATCAACTGCGTGCGCTGTATCCATCTGTTGCCCGTAACATCTTTCTCCGCATCGCCGGCGGGCATTGCCTGGAGAAGTCCTACGCGGTCGCAGCTCTCCACATCCTGTTTCCACGGCGTCACGTGCATCCATCGTATCAGGTTGCCGTTGCTCTCCACAACGAGATTGTTTGAATAGTCGCTGAGCCAGGCGGGTACGGACATTCCCACGGCAGGCCATTCGTTGCTCGTGCGCTGGGCGTAACCGTGAATCTGCAGCACGCGGTCGTTCAACCAGAACTTACCTTCTGCAAAACGTGTCTTGCGGAAGCCGGTGCGCGTCAGCACTCTGTCGAACGCATTTTCCTGTTCGTCAATCAGTTCAGTCTCCACGGTATAAAGATAGCCGTAGCCCCAACTCCAGAAATGCAGGCCGCCAACCTCAGCGGAGGCTTTCAGCGTGGCTTTTGCTCCGGCAGCGATGGTCTGCTTGGCTCCGTAGAATGTCTTAACTGTCTTGCCTTCAATATCTTTAATCGTTACGCGATAACCGAGGGTACGCGGCGCAGAGGACTCGTTCTTCACCTCCGACTCCGCGTTTATCACCGCTCGTCTATGCTTTATGTGAATATCTGAAGCATAGACATAAACGCCCGTTGTCTGCAGATTACTGTACAGGGGCAAGGTCTGATAAACATTGTCCGTCAGATGCAGCCACACATTCTTCGGTATTCCGCCGTAGTTGGCGTTGAAATTTCGGTCGCACCACTGGTATTTCTGCCGTGTGGCGCGCTCGCGGTAGTCCCAGTCGCTATCAACACGCACCGCAATAACATTCTCTCCCTCAACAGCATATTTTGTGATGTCCAGCCCGACAGCCATCACGCCGTTCTCGTGTATTCCCACATGCTCGCCGTTGATATAGAAGTCGCCGCCTTGCCTTATGCCTTCAAACTCCACAAACACCTTCCTGCCTTTCAGATTGGCAAGCTTGAAATGCTTGCGATACCACATCACCGTGTCCGTAAGATTATGGATATCAAGCTTAAAGGCTTCGTCTTCATTAAAAGCATTAGGCAGCGTGACGCGCTTCCATTTCGCGTCGTTGAACTTCACCGCTTTGGCTTCAGCCACATCACCAACCATCAAGCGCCATCCGACATTGAAGTTCTCACGCTGACGGTCTGCGGCAAGGAGGGAGAGAGAGAAAAGGAGGAAAAGGATAGTAAAACCAAAAAAGTTCTTTGCAAGCAAAGCGGCAGAGCCGAGCGCACTATACCGTATATGTTTTTTATTATTAGACATTCTTACTATTTTTCGTCTTTTTGTTTTCTATCGGCATCTTTTCTTCGCTTATGGCAGCCAAATAGCCCGCTATGTGACTTTGTAAACAAAGAAAATCTACTCGATATAAATCCATAAATACTTCAAAATTCTAATGACTTTTGGGTTAAAAAAATTTTGGCAACTATATACTTTTAGGCACAAATAGGTTATGATAAAATCTCACTCTACAGATGAATCATCATCAAAATTTGGACGTAAGTCACTATCCAAAGGTATACCAAGTTCCATTTGGGCTTTCTTTCTGCACATAGTTGTCATTTTTATACCTCTTTCTGCAAGACGATATATTGCTTTTCCAATATTTGACTTATCAAGTGCAAAATAACTCATTATTTGAGCGAAACAACCCTCGGCTTGCTGAAGTCTATACGAATTAGTATCAGATTGCCAATGTGAATCTGTTCCATTGCTATATACAAAATCTCGATAAGCATAACCTCCCCCGTTTCTGAGATTATCAAATTTCATAATATCATTATTTGGCGGAGTGCCATACTTTTCTTGAAGCACTTGTTTGATACTTTCTTTGATTACTGAGTGTAATTGACTCTCGGACAATCTTATTCTATTTGTATTCTTCATTGTATTATATTGTTTTTATTGTAATTATATTCTATTGTCCAATGACATCTTTAATTGCTCAAGCAAAGCATTCCATTGTTTAATAGTTCTATTATCAGGCTCAAGTGTGTATGTATATCGGCTCTTTTTCTCCTTATAGAAAAC
>JABUUE010000033.1:8934-19635 GCA_021443335.1 Bacteroidaceae bacterium | reverse complement strand
AAGGCTTTATTTGCTCTTTGTTCAGTACCTTTTCCTCTTGCTATGACATCATCGTGAACAATTGGGTTATTAGGACGATTCTGTACCGCTGTTGTAAAGACGTTCTGTTGATTTAAATCCTTTGCTCTTTTTACAGCATTTGAAACTCTTGCGTGAGTCTTACCATCCATTTCGTTCATTGCTTCGTTCACAACTCTACGAATATGACTAATTAACTCAGATTCAGTTAATTTTATAACTTTCTTAGCCATTTATAATTCCTTTTCTTTTATAAATAGTACAAATTTACAAATTATGTGGCATTGCACACAATAAATTCATGATTTTGTTTGATAATCCCTATTGAGGTCTCAAACATTTGGGAGAATCTGTCTTATTCGCTCATTTTTCTTGTGTTCCAACGGAAGTTACAGATAACTGTGCCTAAAAGTATATAGTTGCCAAAATTTTTGCTTTTGCATGGAGATAAAAAGTAATAAGTAACAAGTAATAAGTAATAAGTAATAAGTAACAAGTAATAAGTAACAAGTAATAAGTAATAAGTATGATTACCTTTTGCGCTTGAAGGTTATTAGTTAGGCAGTAGTGGCGGAGCCACTTTTCCTCAGTAACCCCACAATTAATTGTGGGGAGGGTGTGTATCTGATGCGAAAAGACTCACTTCACCCCATAATGAATTATGGGGTTACTGATAGAGATATGCTTGCAGCACATTGCCCCCCCGAAATAGTAACTGGCCGAAAACATTAACATTAACAATACTTGCGCTCATACGTATGGAAACGATGTTTGGGTGAGTTACTGATTCTCTTTGAGCCAACGCCGGTATTTCTCGAAGATGTTGAGTTCCAGGGCTTTCCTGTTGTACCACGAATAGCCGTTGCGTCGCTCCTCGCCTATTTCGTCGAGTCGCTTGCGCGGCACTCCGTCGCGGTCGCAGAAAAAGGGTTGGCAGTTCTGCAGGTCGTAGAAGCGCGCCCAGAGGGGTTCTGTTGCCGACGGGTCTTCCCTGAGTTCGGTTTCCCATTTCCCGTTCTTGCCGGGGCTGCGCCTTACCTGTATTCCGGTTATCTTGTATTTCTCAAACCATCGGATGGCGGCATCAACGGATTTCTTTATCGCCTCGCTCGGATTTTTCACATCCATAAGCAGGGAGACGAGCAGCGCACTCTCCTGCGAGCAGAACGACGGCAGTTCGTAGGCGCGTGCCGGTGCGGGGAGATAGGTGTCGGGGTAATGCTGCTGGCACCAGACCGTCAGTTCTCCGTTATACACAATCTGCGTCTTCAGGATACAGTCTATCGCCTTGTCGATAGCTGTTGCCACCCTGTCCTTCAGGGCTGCGTCGGCAATGTCGTTGTTGTACGGTTCTACGCCATCGCGGATGTTTCTCAGCAGCATTATGGTGTTTGCCATAGCGTCGTCGTTGTAGGTGATATGCTTCTGATAGCCTTTCATCACAGGCCAGAACTGCGGCCATCCGCCACTGTCATACTGTCCGCTCAGCAGATACTTTATGCCGCGCGCCACCGCATCACGATATTCCGCTTTTCCCGTCGCGTTATACATCCGTGCGAGGAAGGTCATCTCCACATTCGTGGCGTTGTTGTCGGTCGTGGAGTCGTCTTCGCGGTTATAGTCGGCGCGCACATCAGCCTTCTCCTGCTCAGTCATCTGCCGCGCAAAGTCAATGTTCTTCGGCCATCCGCCGGTGACGCGCTGATACAGCATAACCTGCTCCGCCACACGCGCCGCCTCGTCCGATTTCAGAAATTTCACGTCCTTCCGCCTGGAAATTTTCCTCCACGCCGCATTGGGCTTCAGGGGCTTCTCACCTTCAGACTTGAACTCTGAACTTTGGCTTTGGCCTTGGCCTTGAACTTTTAACCCTGGTTCTGAGCCTGAGCCAAAGCCAAAGTCCCCCTTTAGGGGCATGGGGGGCCGATGCTCCTGAGCATTAACACTAATGCTGAGCAAACAAAAGATGGTAGCTAAAAATAATTGTTTCATAGTTGCGGTAGTATGTTAAGGCAATGCAAAATTACTAAATTATCTTTAAAAAAAAGAGAATTCACTGAAAAAATCAGTCGGTTTACTGAAATACGCAGGGAAGTTTAAAGAAATAACCCTAATTTTGCAGTGAAAAGAATAATTAATTATTATTGATAATTTATGAATGAGACGGTTCGTTGCTCCGAATTAATCATTAATCATTAAACAATAAACAATAAACATTAAACATTATTCATTAAACATAAATAATTGAGAAAGATGAAAAGAGATTTTTTGTGTGTTATGCTTCTTGCGGCCTTGCTTTGTGGTTGCGACAAGAGCAGTGATCAGCAATTTCCTCAAGGTCCCGGTGACTTCGACCCAAACTTCAATCCTGGACAAGGTGGCGGCGGAATGGGACAGGCTGGCAGTTTCGACGATTCTGCGATTGGGGAACTTGCCACTTTCACTATCACGCCATACGCTAACGCGCAGACGGAATCGGAAACAGTTACGGCTGGCGACGAGGACTTTGTGGAGAACAAGCAGTTTGCAGCGGTGATAAATATACAGTATAATGCTGACGGAAATGCTGTAGCGACGGGTGCTCCCGACGGTGTGGTAGCCATTGACGGTAACCGTGTGACGGCAAATGCCGCTGCGTCATACAAGTTCGTGCTGAGCGGAAAGAGTGCGAACGCGCGCTTCAAACTGTACAGCGAGAAGGCAAGTGCCATAGTGCTTGATGGTGTGGAAATAGCCAACCCGACAGGCGCTGCCATCAATGTGCAGAGCAAGAAACGCACTTATCTCGTGCTTGCCGACGGAACGACAAACACCTTAACTGACGGCAGCAACTACGAGACTGAGACCGTTGACGGCACTGCGGAGAAGCAGAAAGGCACTTACTACAGCAAGGGTCAGACCATAATCTCCGGCAAGGGTGCGCTCGCTATAAACGCCAACTACAAGCACGGAATAGACACAAAGGACTATCTGCGTATCCGTCCCAACACATTTATCAATATAAATGCTGTGGAGGGCAACTGCATAAAGTGTGAGGATGATGACCCTGAAAGCAGCGGTCTGCTCATCGATGGCGGAACTCTTAACCTGAAGACAACAGCCACTGCGGGCAAATGTCTTAGCGCCGACGGTAAAGTGACAATCAACGGCGGTTATGTCTGTGCGATAACAACAGGTGGCGGCGAATGGGACGGCGACGACGCTGAGGTGAAAGATGTGTCGGGAGCTGCCGGCGTGAAATGCGACGGAGTATTCACCATGAACAACGGCGAACTCCTTGCCTACAGTTCTGGAAAGGGCGGCAAAGGCATTAACGGAGACACTTTGCTTGTTTTCAACGGAGGTAAGGTGAGAGCGCTCACTACCGGCGGTGTCTTCTCATACACATACGGCGGCGCTACCTACGAAACATCTCCTAAGGGCATCAAGACCGACAGGACAATAGAGATAAACGGCGGCGACATTATGGTTCGCACGCTTGGAGCACAGGAAGGAAGCGAAGGCGTGGAAGCGAAAGAGCGAATCGACATCCGCGGAGGAATGCTGCAGGTATATGCTGCCGACGATGCTCTCAATGCAGGTTACAGCAGGGAGTCTCTTCAGGAGAAACAGCAGATGGGCATCGACGTAACCGGACTGAAGGCTGATGCGGGTGAGATTATCATTAGCGGAGGAGAAATATATGCCTACAGCACCAGCAATGATGCCATCGACGCCAATGGAACAATCACCATCTCTGGCGGCAAATGTGTGGCTGTAGGCGCGGGCGTTCCCGAAGGCGGCTTCGACTGCGACCAGAACACTTTCAAAGTGACTGGCGGCATACTGATAGGAATAGGCGGCACTCACTCCACACCTACGGAATCAGCCACATCACAGCCTTGCGTGATTACAAGCGGACTGACATTCACGGCAGGTCAGAACTATATTCTTAAAGGCGACAGCGAAATATTAAGCTACAAGGCTGTGCGCACCTTCTCCGGAGCATCTCTCCTTATCTCTTCGCCATCATTAAAGAAAGGCGGTTCTTACACATTCGGTGACGCCTCCATCACCTGCTCTTCCGACACTTGGGTGACAGGTTCGGGTTCTAACGGCATGGGGCCTGGCGGTATGCAACCGGGCGGCGGACCTGGCGGAACACCTCCGGATGGACAGGGTGGACAAGGCGGGCCTGGCGGAACACCTCCAGACGGACAAGGTGGCGGACAAAACAGGTTTTAACTGAAGAAATTATAACTGAAAGAAATTATCGTAATTTAACGTAATAAGCCCCCTAACCCCCTAAAGGGGGGCTTTGGCTTTGGCTCAGGCTCAGAACCAGGGTTAAAAGTTCAAGGCCAAGGCCAAAGCCAAAGTTCAGAGTTTCAAGTCTAAGTCTGAGTTATTACCCCAAATAGTTCAGCTTTTTTACACAAAATTTATGAGAGAGGATGTATTTTTTGTCAGAAGTTTAGCATATATCATAAATTTTTGATACCTTTGCACACGACAAATGAAACATCCGAACATATACTCAGCCACAACGCTCACGGAATTTATCCATGAGATAGGATTCCTGCCATTGCTCGACAGTGGCATTTGCGGCTACAGTGCCGATGAGGTTGCTGATGACGACTGCCGCTACGTTGTGTTCCCCGAAGGCGGTTGGGACTGGCCTTTGTGGAAATGGAAGGGAGAGATTGTTACTGAGGGTGAAACAATGTACGGCAAGTTCTTCAACAAGAAGGCAGGATTCATTGCCAAGGAATGGTGGGCAGACTTCTGCAACTACCGCCGCAACAAATATGCTCTACCAAAGGTAGGAACAATCGAGGAAGCCATCCTCGCAACACTCAAAGAGAACGGCAGCCTGATAACGCGTGAGCTGAGAGCCGCCTGTGGCTTTGACGGCAAAGGAATGCGCAGCAAATTTGACACCTACATCACTCGCTTGCAAATGGCAACATACATCGTTACCGAAGATTTCGTCTATCCACACGACAAACACGGCAAGCAATATGGGTGGGGGTGGTCGCTGCTGACAACTCCAGAGACCTTGTGCGGCAGGGAGTTTTGCAAATGCGAGCGGACACCCGAAGAATCTTTCCAAAGGCTCTATGAGCATTTCACGAAAATACTTCCAGAGGCTACTGACAAACAGATTAAAAAACTTATAGAATAGGCTTTGGCTTTAGCATTGGCTTTGGCCATTGGCCATTAGCCATTTGCCATTAGCCATTAGCCTCAAGTTTCACCGAAACCTATGAACAAACTAACCTTTATAATCCTATGTTTGCTGACATCAATCACAGCAAATGCAGAAAACTATCCTTATCGTAGTGACTACATGTTTCTAACAACGCCTAACCACGCCGACTGGCTATACAAGACTGGCGAGAAGGCTGAGGTAGAGGTTATATTCCAACATTACGGCATTGGAAAGACAATAGAATGCGAATACTCCGTTGCCAACGACATGATGAAACATAGCGACTACAAGAAAATAACCCTGAAAGACGGTCGTGGCAAGATAAATATGGGCACACGCAAAACACCGGGATTCAACGACCTTGAAATCAGGACCACTCTCAACGGAAAGAAAATCTCACACCACATCAAAGTGGGATATGATGTAGATAAGATAAAGCCTTGGACACAAGAGCCATCAGACTTCACTCGCTTCTGGGACGACGTGCTGAAGGAGCAGGCAAACCGACCGCTGCAATATACAAAAGAACTGGCAAAGGAGTACTGCACCGACAAGTTCGACTGCTATCTCGTAAAACTCCAACTGCTTGACAATCATGCTTTCTACGGTTATCTCTTCATGCCTATCGCCGCCAAGCAGGGGAAGAAATGCCCCGTTGTGCTATGTCCCCCTGGGGCAGGCATCAAGACTATCAAAGAGCCGCTTCGCCACCGTTATTATGCCGAGAACGACATGATTCGCCTTGAGATTGAAATACATGGAATAAAACCGACACTGTCAGAAAAAGACTTCAAGGAAATATCCAATGCTTTCAACGCCAAAAACTGCGGCTATCTGGAAAACGGCATCGAGAACCCCAACCGCTACTACATGCGACATGTTTATGCGGGACTTGTACGCTGCTTTGACTTCCTCACCTTACTGCCTGAATGGGACGGCAAAAACTGCGTGACGCAAGGTGGCAGCCAGGGAGGAGCACTCGCCATCATCGGTGCGGCACTTGACCCTCGCGTCAACCTATGTGTGGCAAACCACCCGGCACTGTCAGACATGGGAGCATACAGCGAGGAAGGACGAACTGGCGGCTATCCGCACTTCAACAACTCAAAGACACAATTCACAAAAGAGACACTGAAAACCATGGCACTTTACGACGTTGTGAACTTTGCAAAACACGTAAAAGGCGAGGTGTTTATGACATGGGGCTACAACGACAACACCTGTCCGCCAACGACCAGCTACGCCGTATGGAACAACCTACAATGCAAGAAAGAATCACTCATCACACCTATCAACGAGCATTGGACAAGCGAAAACACAGAATATAATCACATGGAATGGATTAAAAGACACCTAAAATAAATTATTTTCATTCAACAAGAATAATAAATTCCAATTTATTCTGTATTTCGCTCGCTTAATCGGACTCGGCTTTGCCGCTTACAAAGCAAGAGATTTGTCTTTAGACCCTCTGACCAACGGGAAGAAACTTTGACCTTCGGTCGAAGTTACTTTCACTCAACAATACAAAAAAAACAAAAGATTTTTCGTTTTTTCTTGCTATTGTCTTCGCTTAATCGTAACTTTGCCACAATTAAGATGAACACATGCTATATATAATCATCATAGTTTTCCTCGCTGCCCTGTTTCTGATATCAACAGAGCACATCACTGGCATCAACCGTGCGGCGGTAGCAGTATTCTGTGCCGCCTGCGGATGGGTTGTCTATATCAGTTACGGAACAGACTTCATCATGGCAGAACACCCGACACAGTATCTTGAATATCTTAACGGCCACGACATGAACTCATCGAACGTGAAGTCGTTCATTGCCAACAACATATTCATAAACTACGTGGGACGCGGCGCGGAGATTGTGCTTTATCTGTTGGCAACAGTAACAATAGTACAGATACTGCAGACTAACGGTTGCTTTGACGGATTAGCATACTGGATTCAAGATTCGTCGGCAAAGAAGATGTTCTGGAAAATGGCAGTCGTTACACTTCTGCTGTCGATGAACATCAACAACCTGACAACAGCAATGCTCATGCTTGTCATGATGCGCTCGATGATAAGTGAACAGCGATGGCGATTCTTCTTCGGCTGCATGATAGTGATTTCCGCCAACTGTGGCGGAGCGCTGACAGTGATTGGCGACCCTGTGGGACTGGTTTACTGGAATCAGGAATATGTTTCAGCCACCACCTACTCCGTGACAATGCTTGTGCCAGTGATGATTGTGTGGCTGCTGCCTCTGTACATGCTCTCGCGCCGACTGCCAGGAAGAATAAGCAAGCCCGTTGGCAGAATACTCCCCTACCGCGGCAACGACACAATGCTACGCGGATGGCAGAAAACAATGATGCTGATAGTAGGTTTCGGAGGGCTGTGGTTTATACCAAGCTTCAGAAACTTCACAAAACTGAGTCCGTTCGTGGCGGCATTGCTTGTGCTGTCGGTGCTGTGGATTGTTGACGAGATAGTGAACCGCCGACTGATAGCCATTGGAAAGAACACCTCCAACATTAGAATGCCACAAGCCATGCAATACAGCGCGGTGCAACAGATGTTCTACATATCTGGAATAATTCTGCTTGTGGCAGTGGTACAAGAAACAGGTGTCTTCAAACTTGTGCCGGAATGGATTGAAAGCAGCAAGGACAACATCTGGATAGTGGCGATATGCACCTCCGTCCTCGCCTCCGTGGCAGACACTTTCGCCATAGCAGAATGGTGCGCCGCCCTTCATCCTGTGGTAAACACGATAGGACAAGGTTCCACAAATTCCACATACTGGGTAGCCACAGCATATACAGCACAAATGGCAGGCAACCTGCTGCTCATAGGCTCATGGGCAGGACTGACACTGCTTCGCACCGAGCGTCTGCCCATCGGATGGTACGCAAAGAATGTGATGCCATGGGTGGCAGTGGCTATGATAGCCGGAATGTGCATAATTTTGTATGTAAAACAAGACATTATTACGCAATTTTGTTCACTTACTAACTAACCATTTAATATTATATTGGTACTATGAAAATCAAAACTATTGGTATCATGACATCAGGAGGTGATGCTCCTGGCATGAACGCAGCCATTCGCGCCGTGACACGCGCCGGCATCTTCAATGGCTTTAACATGAAAGCTATTTATCGTGGTTGGGAAGGTCTTATCAAAGGAGAAATCAAAGACTTTACCACAGAGAACGTTTCTGGTATCATCAATACCGGCGGTACAATCCTGAAAACTGCACGTTCAAAGGACTTCATGACTCCAGAAGGCCGCCAGAAGGCTTACGACAACATGGTGGCAAACAACATTGATGCACTCATCGTCATCGGCGGTAACGGTTCGCTGACAGGTGCGCGCATCTTTGCCCAGGAGTTTGACGTTTGCTGTATCGGTCTGCCAGGAACTATTGACAACGACCTTTACGGAACAGACAACACCATCGGCTATGACACAACAATGAACACCATCATGGACTGTGTTGACCGCATACGCGACACCGCACAAAGCCACCAGCGCATCTTCTTCGTGGAGGTTATGGGTCGTGACGCTGGCTTCCTTGCACAGAACTCAGCCATCGCCTGCGGTGCTGAGGCAGCAATCATACCAGAAGAATCAACCGATGTTGACCAGCTTGCGCAGTTCATGGAGCGCGGAATCCGCAAGAGTAAGAAATCATGTATCGTGATTGTATCTGAAAGTCCGAAATGCGGCGCTATGTTCTATGCAGAACGCGTAAAGAAGGAGTTCCCTGAATTTGATGTGCGCGTGTCTATTCTCGGACACCTGCAGCGTGGTGGCACTCCTACTGCCCGCGACCGAATACTCGCTTCACGTACTGGTGTCGGTGCTATCGAAGCTATTCTCCAAGGTCAGAGGAACGTGATGGTTGGAGTGCGCAACAACGAGGTTGTCTATGTGCCTTTCTCTGAGGCAATACGAAACGACAAGCCGTTTGACAAGAAGCTTATCCACGTACTTGACGAATTGAGTATTTAAAACTTTTAAGGTTTATAGGCCTTAACCTCATTCAAAGTTTCGTTTGCAAAAGTTGAGTTAGGATTTTAAAAGGAATACTAAATGCACTACGCTATAATTGCGGCAGGAAAAGGCTCACGCCTTGCGGAAGAAGGTGTTGCACTACCCAAGCCGCTTGTAATGATAAACGGGGAAAGCCTCGTTTACAGACTGATAAGGATATTCTCTCAGAACAACGCTGAGAGAATATTCATTATTTGTAATGAGGAAATGACAGAGGTGGCTGAATATATCAGCAACTTGAAACAAAAATATCCCGCCATTCATCTGCTCATAAAGTCAACACCTTCGTCAATGCACAGTCTATACGAACTGACAAAGGAGATGAAAAAGCTGACAGATGAAGGACAGGAAACTCCTCGTCTTGTTCTGACCACCGTTGACACAATCTTCAACGAATCGGAATTTGCAACCTATGTAAGGACTTTTGAGAGCGACGCAGCCTCAGATGCCGTGATGGGACTCACGAAATATATCGACGATGAAAAGCCGCTGTATGTGGGAGTAGAAAATACTAAAGACGAAAGCCGTATAACAGGATATTACGACACACAGAACGGCTGCACCCACATATCAGCAGGCATTTACGGCCTGACGAGCAAGACTTTGCCCGTTCTGAACCGTTGCATCGAGGAAGGACAAAGCAGAATGCGACGTTTCCAGAGAGCGTTGGTCGAAGAAGGACTTAGTGTAAAACCGTTCGTTTTCTCCAAAGTCTTCGACATTGACCACGCCTCTGATATAGAAAAAGCGAGCTCAATTGAAAGAAACTAAACCCAGTTACAAGATACTTTCTATGTAATCAAGGAGTTCTTCGCGTCCTTGCTTCTTGTCAGCACTTGTAACGAAGATTGGAGGCAACTCTTCCCATGTTTCGAGAAGAGTTTTTTTGTATGCCTCAACATTTGCAGCCACCTTTCCCTTAGTGAGTTTGTCAGCCTTCGTGAAGACTATTGAGAAGGGTATTCCGCTCTGTCCAAGCCACTCGATAAATTCGAGGTCTATCTTCTGTGGCTCAAGACGAACATCCACAAGAACAAAAGTGTTCACGAGCTGCTCGCGCTGCAAGATATAGCCGCTAATCATCTGCTCTAATTGTTTCAGCACAACCTTCGAGCGCTTAGCAAAGCCATAGCCAGGGAGGTCAACAAGATACCACTCATTATTGATAATGAAATGATTGATGAGCAAAGTCTTTCCCGGTGTGGCAGAAGTCTTGGCAAGTCCCTTATGCTTTGTGAGCATATTTATTAAACTGGATTTGCCCACATTGGAACGTCCAATGAAGGCAAATTCAGGTTTGTTATCCTTAGGGCACATACTCTCGCGAGGTGCGCTAAGCGTAAATTCAGATTTTGTTATTTCCATTTTATGTATGTTCTATTTTTAGGTGGGTTCTATAAATTAGTTCCCACGTGTTTTAATTTAATGAGTTTATATC
>JABUUE010000033.1:0-8851 GCA_021443335.1 Bacteroidaceae bacterium | reverse complement strand
AATCTACACAATAAAAACTCTCAAAAATGCCTCAAGCTAATTTATAGAACCCACCTTTAATTAATAGAACCCACCATTAAACGATGCTTAGCAAACGTTGGAGATTAACTTATTACTTAACAAACTTTCTCAAGTCTCTTCATGATTGAGAACATGAAGATTGCAGAGAGAAGGCAGAGTATTGCGAACACGCTCCAAACAACAGTCAGAGGAAGGTCACCCCAGAGAAGACCGCCTACAGTAACAAGCTGATTTCCTAGAGCTGTTGCCACAAACCAGCCGCCCATCATCATACCCTTCAATTTTGGAGGAGCCACCTTTGACACGAACGAGATGCCCATTGGAGAAAGGAGAAGTTCGCCGAAAGTCAGAATGAGATAAGTGATGATAAGGTAGTTTGGAGAAACCAATGTCGCTGCCTCACCTGCTACTTTCTGCGCGTTTGGAGTATTCAAACCGATAGAGCCCCAAGCCATGAAGAAGAAAGCCACAGCAGCAACAATCATACCATAAGCAATCTTGCGAGGTGCAGAAGGTTCTTTACCCTTTGCTGCGAGCGAACCGAAAATAGCCATGCTTACAGGAGTAAGTGCCACAACATAGAACGGATTGAACTGCTGGAAGATAGGAGCTTCGTAACTTACACTTCCTGTCACTGTGTCATACTGCCACAAGAGGAAGGCGACGAGCATAACAACGATGAAACCACAAATTCTCTTTGCCTTCTTTGACTGGCTCTGGAAGAAGCCGAATGCAGCATAAACGAGCACCATCACGGCAGCCATATTGAAGAGGTTCTTGCAGAATTCTGTGTCAAACGCCATCACTTGCCAATCCTGATGAGTCTCCTTTACAGTGAACTCGTCAGCGAAATAAGTGAGCGAAAGACCGTTCTGGTGGAATGCCATCCAGAAGAACACTACAACGGCAAACACGAGGCAGAGAGCAATGACGCGCTCTTTTGTCTGCTCCTTTGTGAGTTCCTCAACCGGTGCTGACTTCTCGCCTTCTTTTTTCTTTCCACCCTCAACATGGCGGAAAGTTGAGCGGAAAGCGTAATAGATAATCATGGAAATGATAAGAGAGATACAAGCCACTGCAAAGGCAAAGTGATAAGAGTCATTCTTCTCATAGCCAATGCTTTGAGCATATTCCATAATCTTCACCGCAGCTGTCGGAGCAACGAAAGCGCCAACATTGATAGCCATATAGAAGAGTGAGAACGCAGCATCACGCTTGTTGGCATATTTAGGATCGTCGTAGAGATTACCAACCATAACCTGCAGATTGCCCTTGAACATACCCGTACCAAAACTGATAAAGAAGAGCGCAAGGAGCATGAATGCCATTGCAAGACCATCACCTCCGAGAGGAACAGCCAAGAACACATAACCGAGGAACATTACAACGATACCGAATGTAACGCACTTTCCGAAACCGATTTTGTCGGCGATGATACCACCGATAAGCGGAAGGAAATAAACGAGCATAAGGAATGAGCCATAGATTGTACCCGCTGTTCCTGGGTCCAGTCCGAAGTTTGCTCTCAGGAAGAGGGCGAAGACAGCAAGCATCGTGTAGTAACCGAAGCGTTCGCCGGTGTTGGCAAGGGCAAGAGCCCACAAGCCTTTTGGTTGATTTTCAAACATAGTATTATTTTTTAGGTTTTCTGGTTGCAAAATTATAAAAATAAATTGGAACTATGAAAAGATAACAAAAGAATTTACAACGTAAAGCAAACTTTCAGTTTAGAGCCACGGCGCAAGCAGACGTGCAAACCATCCGCGGAACTTAGTCCAGCCTGTCTGCCACTCGTTCCATTTCTGCGGTGTCAGCAGGAAGCAGCGGTTCTTCTTGTCGTGCTCGAAGATGTCATCCAGTTGCTTGGTTGTTTCCTTGTCAAGGATAACAACATTCTCCTCAAAGTCGCAACGGAGGCTACGCGCGTCGAGATTTGTGCTTCCCACAGTGCAAAACTTTCCGTCAACCATGATAATCTTGGTATGATGGAAACCGCCCTCATAAATCCAGATTGTTGCTCCATGCTTCATCAGTTTGTGAGCATTATAGAAAGCACAGTCGGGAGTAAGCGGAATATCACTGTTACGACTAATCATAATCTCCAACTTCACCCCGCGCTTAACGGCATCTCTTAACAGACGTCTCAGCTTTCCCGTCAGCGTAAAATAAGGGTTAACCAATTTTATGCTGTCTTTCGCACAAGCTATAGCGTTCTCGTAAAACTGTCGCATCACCTTTGGCGTAACCCTCGGCTCACGATTTACGATACCAGCAAGTTTCTTGTGGGCAGTGGAAGTGATGTCCGGCTTCAAGTCTTTCGTTATGTAGTCGGCGTTGGCAAGAGCATGATAATATTGCGGCCCGTGAACATTCTGTTTAGCAGTCTGATTCCATATTTTCAGGAAGATAGCTTGAAGTTTGTTCACCTCGTCGCCCTGTATCCGGCAGTGCATATCGCGCCATTCTCCGACAACCTCCGTACCTTTAATATAATAGTCGGCTACGTTCATGCCGCCAGTGTAAGCTACACGCCCATCAATCACGACAATCTTGCGGTGGTCGCGTCCGAACACATGGTTCACGAAGGGAAACCTTATCGGGTCAAACTCATAAATCTCAATGCCACGATCGCGAATGCTTTTCAGATGTTTCTTCTTCAGCGGTCGGTTGTTTGAGCTGTTTCCGAAAGAGTCAAACAACGCTCTCACCTCAACACCTTCCTTCACTTTCTCCGCAAGAATATCGAACAACAGACCGGCTATAGAGTCATTGCGGAAGTTGAAGTATTCTAAATGCACCGATTCTCTCGCATTGCGGATGGCAGCAAACATATCGTCGAATTTCTCCTGTCCGCTTGTCAGCAAGACAACGCTGTTGTTGTCGGAGAAGGTTACTCCTTCTGCCTCAAGTCTTTGTCGCAGAACAGAGTCTGACGATTCTTGCGCGTTGCCGATGCAAGGTACAAGGAGCAAAGCTGCAATCAGCAGCAACACATAGCTCTTAACCCCAAGAAATTCCAATGAACTTTCCTCTTTCAGATAGACAATGATGTCACTGACTGTAAGGAAGTAACTTTTAAGGTTACACCTTTGAATATGCAGGCGCATTGATTGGGCAAAACTCATTATTCTTATATTTAAAGGTGGCAGCTGCGGCAATCATTGCAGCGTTATCTGTGGTATAAGAGAATTTTGGAATATAGATAGTCCATTTGTAACGCTTGGCATGGTCTATGAAAGCATTGCGCAGTCCGTTGTTCGCACTAACACCTCCAGCCACTGCAACATGCTTTATACCAGTCTGTTTGACAGCCAGTCGCAGTTTCTTCATCAATATTTCCACAATCGTGAATTCCAAACTTGCCGCAAGGTCTTCCTTATGGTGCTCCACAAAGTCAGGGTCTTCCTCAAGCCAATTGTTCAGGCTGTAAAGGAAGCTCGTCTTCAGTCCGCTGAAGCTGTAGTCAAGGTTCTTTATGTTAGGTTTTGCAAACTCAAACGCCTGCGGATTTCCCTGCCTTGCCAGCCGGTCAATAATCGGACCGCCCGGGTAGCCCAACCCCATAACCTTTGAGCATTTGTCTATGGCTTCTCCCGCAGCGTCATCTATTGTCTGGCCGAGAATTTCCATCTTGTCATAAGCGTTAACCTTGATTATCTGCGAGTTGCCGCCACTGACCAAAAGACAAAGGAAGGGGAATGGAGGGAAGTTTTCTCCCAGTTCTGTCTGACTGTCCTCCTTGCTCTTTATGAAATGTGCCATGACATGACCTTGCAGGTGGTTAACGTCTATCAGCGGAATATTAAGACTTCTTGCCATGCCTTTCGCAAAACTCACGCCCACAAGCAGCGAGCCCATCAGACCCGGTCCGCGAGTGAAAGCTATCGCCGACAGTTGGTTTTTGTCCACACCAGCCTGCCTCAGCGCCTCGTCAACCACTGGCACAACATTCTGCTGATGCGCTCGTGAGGCAAGTTCCGGCACTACCCCACCGTAGTTCTCGTGAACCTTCTGCGAGGCGGTAACATTCGACAGCAGAACACCGTCGCGCATCACCGCCGCCGAAGTGTCATCACACGACGACTCAATGGCTAAAATACAACAACTATTATCTTTTTCCATTATCTTTTTCCATTATTTACTCCCTAAAGTTTCACAAGTTTCTAACTTGCGTAACTTGAATTACTTATCCCTTTTCTATTATATTCTCAATCAAATCCTGCTCAAGCTCAGATATATCAAATCCCATGTCGATTGCCTGAGTGAAGATGTTTCTCACGCTTTTCCCTGAAGCCTGTTTAAAGTATCTCACGCCTTGCTTTATCTTACCTTCCGAGAGGCTATGACCGCCAAGGAAGACGAAGACAAACGGCTCAGCCTTGCCCTTTTCCACAAGTTCATGCGAGTATTTCAAGGCATTATCCCAGTCTTTAAACATGATATATGCTCTGACAAGATTATGCAGCACACTCACATCTTCCTCGTTCTTGAAGTGCAGGGCGAGCAGACATTTCAGAATTTTCTTCTTAAACACTACATCAAACAACACCTTATAGTGCTGAATCTCCATGAAGTAAGCCTTCGTAAGTCCGAAGAGCGCCTGCATATTATGCTCATCTTTACGAAGCACATCATGAAACAAGTCAACCGCCTCCGACAAATCATCATATTTGAGCGTCATCTCATACAGCTGCATGAGGCTGAACGCATTGAAGATACGTCCTTCCGTTGTCATCGGCTTCCAGTTCCTGATGAGGTAGATTAGCGAAGCCTCCTGTCCATGTTTCCTCAAAGTCTTGCAGACACTTATTGCCACCTTGTCATATTTCTCATCCTTGTTCAGGAAGCACATTATGAACATGCAGTTTGCTGTAGGGTCAAGTGGATTGCGCAGATTCTTTGCTAACGGATTCAGTTTGAAGAAGCGGAAGATGTCTTGCATATAAATTCTGCGCATGTAAGCCTCGTCCCGCTCTATGTCAGCACCTATCACATCCAGTTGAGCATCACCCTGTAGAATCATGCTCCTTATGTTGTCGGGGATGGTGGAAATAGCGCTGTGCATTGAGATTACAAACGAATATTTGTCGCTTTCGCAAAACGGCGTGCGCTTCACCATCTTTGTGGCTATCGTAAGGTCATCCTCATTATTGAAGGTTGGCAGCTGCGGATGGTCGATGTAGAAAGGACAAAACCAGTTCAGCACAGTGTTGAAGAACGGATGATGCTTGGCATGACGAAAACCGCTGAAGAACAAGTCGTTGCCCTGCTCCTGCATTCGTTTCATCTTGTTCATTGCAGCCTCCATTCTCTCCATTGCCTCCTCGTCCTTGTTAGGATGGAGAATGTCTTCCAAGTTGTCCTTCTCTCTCCTTATTATCTTGTTGTTTTTGAAGTCAAACTCACTGTTCTTTATCACGTCAGGCATAATCTCCTGCTCCATAATCCTGTCAAGGCGCGGCGTGTCGAGCGTGTAAATAAACTGCCGCTGAACAGACGTTATCAAATCTTCGGGAACAGGGTTACGGCAAACGTCATAGTTGTCGTCAGAAAATAGCAGACATAGCAGATAAGACACTATCGCCGACTGTTTCAGCATCTCGTTGTCAGACTTCGCATAGACATTATATAATATGTCAGCCTTGCAGCTGTCAAAGATACTCAGACACGAGAGGAAAAGTACTGAAACCAAGATTCTTGCGTCAACACTGTCTATGCTCGACGATAGCACAGTCTCCTCTATTGTCTCCGCTTGCTCCTTAGTCAGAGCGGGAGCAAGGAAAAGCTTCGCGAAAAACGACTTCCTGTATTCGTGATGATTGGCAAAAATCTCCTTGCGCTTGCTTGCTTTGACAGCCTCGTCAGTCTCTAACTCAAGCATTGTCAGGTCAACAACAAAGTCTTCCAACCTGTTGCGCAAATCGTCGAGGTCGAATGTGTAGTTGCCCCTCGTGTCAGCCACCATTCTTTGGAAGAAAGGATTGCCCTTCGAGAGCCCATAGAGGTTCACGTTGGTCTCTAATTTGGCGATTCTGCGCTTCAACGCCTCATATATGTTTTCGAGTTCCGGGTCGCTATTGCCATTAAAATAAAACTGCGACATGCGGTTTAAGTCTGCCTCAATCCGCTCAAGGTCATCCATAAATGGCGATTTGTTGTCGGCAATCTGTCGTCTCAGCTCGTTTATCTTCTTCGTTAACATTATCTTTTGAGTAATGATTACTTTTTTCAAGTTTCGCAAGCTCAACTTGTTATTTATTAATGTTTAATGATTAATGATTAATTCGGGGCAACGAACCACCGCATTAATAAATTATCAATAATAATTAATCAATAATCTCAACTTTTCGCTCACGAAAATTGAATTGCTTATTCTAAAACTTCACTTTCAGTTCCCCCTCAAAGTCCGTCTGGCATTTGCATCGCCTTGCTATCAGCTCGGTGTAATGCTTTAGGCCGTTCTTCCTTATCCGTTTCAGAGCCTCGTCGTAGGCGAGGTTGAATTTCCTCATGTCGTCCGACTTGTTCTCCGTGTTGCCTATGAGCAGCGCCTCGGTAAAGGAAGTGAAGATTGTGTTATGTCCCATCTTCTTTGCCATAATCACGTAAGGCTCAGGCAGAAACGAGGCGTCCATCTCATTGTTTTGCAGCATCAGCAGCGCCACGTTCGGGTTGTTTATCTGCACGATATAAACGCTGTCGCTCTTCATTTTCACGCTGTCAATACAGTGTTGAGCGGCTTTCGCGTATGTAGAATGTCTGGTCACGGCAAGCATCTTGTCCTTCAGCTGCGTAAACTTCGTTATTCGCGCCTTGCGGTTAGCCACTATCGAGTAAGGATAAGGCAGTCGGCGAAGCTCGTTGTATTTCACGTCATACTTTTTCTTCATCCATTCCACCCTTTCCTGGTCCGATATCGAGAGGTTTATCTTGCCCTTTACGAAAGCCATGTCACAGTCTAACTGGTCGGTGAAGTGCTTCACTGTGATATCCACCTGCAGCGAGTCGAAGATGCTGTCCTCCTCAGCCACCCAGACGGGCAGACTGCTTATAGAGTTCGGAGCGCCAATGTTCAGCGCCGTCTTCTTCGGCTTGTTGTCTTCCTCGTCGTCGCCGAAAAAGCCGTTAGGGAAGAATATGTCGATTATGGCATAGACAGTGAAGCCCACGACAACAGAAATGAAAAATATGTATTTTAAAGTCCTCATCTTATCCGAACATCTTATCCGAACAACGCTCTCAAAGCCTCTTCCACCTTACCTACGGCAATGATTTCTATGCTGAACTTCGAAAGGTCGTTACCCTTCATGTTACGTTTTGGAATTATTATCGTTTTGAAGCCTAACTTCTCCGCCTCGGCTATACGCTGCTCGATGTGCGACACAGCGCGCACCTCACCGCTCAGACCTACCTCGCCGCACATCGCCACACCCGTATCTATCGGAGTGTCAACGTTGCTCGACAACACGGCGGCTATGATGCTCAGGTCCATGGCAAGGTCGTTAATCTTCATTCCGCCCGCTATATTCACAAACACATCTTTCTGTATCAGTTTAAAACCCACGCGCTTCTCGAGTACGGCGAGAAGCATGTTCAGACGTTTCTGGTCGAAGCCCGTTGCCGAACGCTGCGGAGTGCCGTAAGCCGCTGTCGATACAAGTGCCTGACTCTCCACAAGGAACGGTCTGCCGCCTTCCATTGCCGACGATATCGCGATGCCCGACAAGCCTTCGTGGTCCTCGTTCAAGAGCAGTTCCGAAGGGTTGTCAACCTGACGCAGACCGTTCTGCTGCATCTCGTAGATGCCTAATTCTGCCGTGCTGCCGAAGCGGTTCTTTATGCTACGCAGTATTCGGTAAACATGGTTCTGGTCGCCCTCAAACTGCAACACCGTGTCAACGATATGTTCTAAAATCTTCGGACCTGCCAACGTGCCTTCCTTCGTTATGTGACCGATGAGAAGCACCGGCGTTCCCGATGTCTTTGCGTAGCGAAGGAGCATAGAAGCGCACTCCCTCACCTGCACAATACTTCCTGGCGACGACTCCTGCGTCTCCGTGAAAACCGTCTGTATCGAGTCAACAACGAGAATGTCAGGTTCAACGTCATGAACCGCGTCAAAGACACGCTCAAGATTTGTCTCACACAGTATGCTAACATCCATGTCCTCAAACCGTTGCCCGCCGTTGCCATCCTCGTCAACCATCAGCCTGTCAGCCCTCATCTTTATCTGCGAGGCGCTCTCCTCGCCACTGACATACAGCACGCGGCAGTCGCGAATGTTGAGAACAGTCTGCAGCGTCAGCGTACTCTTTCCGATGCCTGGTTCGCCACCTAAAAGGATAATGCTTCCAGGCACCATTCCGCCGCCGAGCACGCGGTTAAGTTCACTGTCGCCAAGGTCTATTCTCGGTTCCTTGTCGGCAGATATCTCGTGCAGCTTCTGAGCCTTTGACGAGCCTGTGTCGATACCCGCAGCTCTCATCTCCCTCATCCTGTCAGGCGCAGCTGCAGCCTCGCGAAACTCCTTGAAAGTGTTCCACTGACCGCAGGAAGGACATTTGCCCAACCATTTCACAGAGTCGTAACCACACTCCGTGCAGACGTACGATATTTTGCTCTTTGACTTCAATTTCTTAATTATTTAATTGAAGTTTCCCACCTTGATATTTAACGCAGATAATCTTTTTTAACGCAAAAGATTTTTTTAACGCAAAAGATTTTTTTAACGCAAAGGATTTTTTTAAGCAAAGGATTTTTTAACGCAAGTTTCGCAAGTACACGAGTTTTTTCTTATTTCTTCACGAGTGCCCTACGGGCAAATAGTTGC
>JABUUE010000032.1:62227-63538 GCA_021443335.1 Bacteroidaceae bacterium | reverse complement strand
GCAAGCGTAAAAATATGGAAAAGTGTAATTTTGCACCCATGGAAATAAGGAAAAAACGTAATTTCGGGCTTTTGTTGGCGTGCTGTCTGCTTCTGCTTTCGTGCTCGTCGCCCAAAGTTCCTGACAACGCCAAGAGCGTGAACCAGCTGCCGTCGATATATCCCGACTATACGGAGGTGACTGTTCCTGCGAACATCTGTCCGATGAACTTCATGCTCACCGACGGCAGTGAGGAGGCGGTGGCGCGACTGACGGTTGGCGGGTTGTCGTACGTGGCGGGGACTGACTGCAAACTGATAGTTGACGAGGGGCAATGGCAGGAGCTTCGCGACGCTGCCCGCGGCAAGAGCATCAGCATAGAGGTGTTCGGAAGGAAGGGCGAGCAGTGGACTGCCTATAAGCCGTTTAACATTTATGTTGCTGACGATGACATTGACGAATATATCTCCTTCCGCTTGATTCGTCCGTCGTATGTGGTTTATGACGAGCTGTCTATCGTGCAGCGTAACCTCACGAATTTCGATGAGAGCGATATCTACAACAACAAGCTTGTGATGAAGGAGAATGAGGGGCATTGCATAAACTGCCACTCCTACCGCAACTATAATCCGGACTCGCTGCTCTTCCACATGCGCCAGAGCTATGGCGGAACGATGATTGCCTGCGACGGCAAGCTGCAGAAGGTTGACCTAAAGACGGACAGCACGCTAAGCGCAGGTGTATATCCGGCATGGCACCCTACAATCGATGTCATTGCTTTCTCCACAAACCTCACTGCGCAGCTGTTCTACCTTCACGGGGAGGACAAGGTGGAGGTGTTCGACAGCGAGTCGGACCTTATTCTCTACGACCTGAACAAGAAGGAGGTCAGCCATATAAGCAATGCGCCCGACGAGATGGAGGTGTTCCCCACATGGTCGCCCGACGGCAAGACGCTCTACTACTGTTCCGCACATTTTGAGTATGCGGAAGATACCGTGAAACATGAAGTGCAGATTCTCAGTCACCTGAACGAACTGCATTACAACCTCTACGCGCGCTCGTTCGACCCAAAGACGCGCAAGTTTGGTGAGCCTCGCCTCATCTATGATGCGGCGTCCAGGGGCAAGAGCGTCACGCTGCCAAGAGTGTCGCCCGACGGAAAATACATCGCTTTCGCACAAGGGCGTCAGGGATGTTTCCAGATATGGCACAACGATGCTGATATAATGGTGAAACACCTCTCCCCCAGCCCCCTGAAGGGGGACTCTGGCTTTGGCTCTGGCTCAGAACCAGGGTTAAAAGGCCAAAGCCAAGGCCAAAGCCAAAGCC
>JABUUE010000032.1:54908-61899 GCA_021443335.1 Bacteroidaceae bacterium | reverse complement strand
GTTCATCGGCCGATGAACCTCCAATGATTAAGCGGTGCAGGGTGGAGGTTGCCGTGCTTAATGATGTATTCCATCAGGTAGTAGCGGAGGTCTCTTTCTGTTGACGAGAGAACACGTTGGGAGAGTTGCTCTTTCGGTATGCCTGCTCCTTTGGTCAGCAGGTCGCCGCCGCCGTTGCCGCGGTAGGAGTTTATGGCGCATTTATATGCTTTGTCCATGGAGAAAGGAGTGCCGTCAGCCATGCTGATGATGCTTATTTTCTCACCCTTTGGTTTTGTGACATCCACGGTGTATAATATGCCGGCAGCGGAATCGAAGTTGAACGATGGATTTAGGAACTGCGGAGTGTCGCTGTTGTCGTTGGCGGTGTTCTCGCGAAGAAGTAAGAAGTTGTCGCCCGGAGATGATATTTGTCTTGTCCATAGGGAGTATGACATTTCCAGGTAGTCTTTTATCTCACGGCCTGTAAGGCTCATCACATAGAGCAGGTTTTCGTATTTGTAGAGGTTGAACATGTCGGCGACGAGAATGTCGCCCTTGTTTATCACGGCATCGGGCGATAGCGGTGCGCAGAAGGAGATGTCGGCTCCCGAAATGTGAAGCTGCAGCTGGTGGAGGAGGTCGATGAAGGCTGACGGTCCGTAGAACGCCTCGCTGCTCTTGATGGTGCTGTCGATGCTGCCGATGCGACGGCTGACAAAGCTGTCGATGGCGTTATACTGACGGCTGAAAGCTTCAAGATATTCAGCGTCTGGGTCGTAATTGTCGATGTCTTCCAGATGCCCTTCGATGGTTTTGCTGACGAGTTTGCCGTTGTTCTTCTTGATGCTGATGGTGACGCTGCTAACCCAATGGGCGTTGTTCATGGGGTTGATGAGGAGCACGCTGTCGCCGCGGCAGTTTGTTACCTTGCGACATTCCCTGCGGTGGTCGTGCCCGAAGAAGATGACATCGAAGCCCGGTATGTTTTGCGCGATGCTGAGAGTGGGGTTTTCCTTGTATTCTCCCAAGACGGTTCCGTCCTGCCCGGCATGGAAAAGTCCGATGATGAGGTCGGGATGCTCGCTGTCGGTGATGGTCTTTACCCATCTGCGCGCGCATTCTTCCATGTCCTCAAAATAAAGTCCCTGCCACAGAACCTCTGGCAGCCAGCAGGGAATGGCGGGCGTTATCATGCCTAAGACGGCTATTTTCACTCCGTCGCGTTCTATTATCTCGTAAGGTTTGAGGTAAGGCTTGCCCGTCTGCCTGTCGATGATGTTGGCGCCGAGGACGGGAAAATGGCAGTCTTTTATCCAGCGGTCATAGACGGCATGACCAGTCTCTATGCCGTGGTTGCCGATATTGCCGACATCGCATTTCATGAAGTTGAGGGCGGCAGCGGCAAGATGGCGGCTAACGGTGTCGATGAAATTATAGTAGTAGATTGACGGCTGACCTTGCAGAAGGTCGCCGTTGTCGATGTAGATGCCGTTGTCGGCGTGTTTCTTTCGTTGCTGCCTGAGATAGGTGGCGACTCTCGCTAAGCTGCCCTTGCCTGGGCGACGGTTGATGAAATCGTAAGGGAAAAGGTTTCCGTGGACATCGCTCGTCTCAATGATGTTGATGGTTGTTAGCTTGTCGGCGGCATTAGACTGAGAGAAGGAGAGGAGACAGAGCAGGAGGAGGAGAGAGAGGTGTTTCATTCTTGCGGAAAGCGATTGTTTATTTCGTCGTTTAGAATCTTAGCCATCTCGTATTGCTCGTTCTCAATGGCGCTCTTCAGTGCGCTTTTGAGTAGCGGCAGTGGGAGGGTGTTGGCAGGTATTGTGGTGCCGTTGGATGTCTCGTTGTAAGGTGTTGACTGTATTCGCCAGAGATGGTCGTCGATATAGATAGGAATGTCGGCTACGAGAGAGAGGAGTATGGCTTCTGATATGCGAAGCGGATGCTCGGGCTCGTTAAGTTCGGCGTTTCTGCGTACGAGGTGCGCCTGATATTGTCCGTCGATAATCCTGTCGATATGTATGAACATGAGCTTTTTCATCTCTTCGGGCATGAGCGACATCACGACATGGAGCGCCGAGCGTTGAAGGAAAAGTCTCCGCGCCCATGGGTCTTTGCGTGCCTCGTGAGTTGCCGAGATGTTCATTGCCGTAGGTTTGTCTGTTACGACAACAAGCTGCCGCTTCTCGTCTTGGTCAACGAGAATGAGCAGGTTGATGAACTTTGCCTGCTTTATTTCCTGCGTATGTTTAAATCTGATTAATATCATTAAAGTAGTAATCAGTAGGCTTTATTCTTCCTTTTTGAGTATGTTGAGAATCCAGTTTCCCAACATATAGACAAGAATGTCGGTAACAAGAATGATGTTGCAGTTGAGCTCCATGACATAGAGCGAGTAGTTGAGTGCCATGAAGCATATCTGCGCAGCGATAATCACTCCGAGAGTCTGGTGTTGTGTCAGTCCGATAGCCATAATCTTATGATGTATATGACGCTTGTCGGGCTGTGTCATAGACAGTCCGTGCATCTTTCTGACGATAATGACGCGGACAACATCGAAGGTAGGAATGAGCAGGAGGGTAAGTGGCAACAGCAGTGCATAGTCGCGATAAGGCAGCACAGCGGTATTGTTGATGGCGTGTTTCAGGGCGAAGAAACTGAGCATGTATCCGAGCAGCAGACTGCCGCTGTCGCCCATGAATATCTTCGTGCCTTTCTCCGCGTTGCCGAAAATGTTGAAATACATATAAGCCATGAGCACACCGATGATTCCTGAAATAAGTGCGGGATAGACAATGATGTCGTGGTACAGGTTCATATACATGAAGCCGAGGAGCGCGATTATGCACAGGCTTGAGGACAGTCCGTCGATGCCGTCGATGAGGTTGATGGAGTTGTTCACGAACATTATAAGATATATCGTTAGCGGGATGCCTATCCACGGTGATAGTTCATAAACGCCGAAAAGTCCGTAGAGGTTGTTCAGATATAGCCCGCACATGGGAAGGAGTGCGGCGGCAATGAACTGCGCAAGGAATTTGAGTTTGGGCGACAGTTCTGAATGGTCGTCGGCAAGTCCTGTGATATAGACTATTACCATTCCTGCCACAACTCCCACCGCCCAGAGGTTGACCTTTATCTCGTCGGACGTGTAATGGAAGACTATTATTCCGCACAGGAACGAAAGCAACATCGAGGGGAGGAATGCCAAGCCGCCAAGTCGCGGAATGCTTTTTGTGTGCAACTTGCGACTGTCGAGACGGTCGTAGAGGTCGTGCTTCTGGCAATATGACAATATCTTGGGTATGATGATGAACCCAAGAACAAGACTCAGTGTGAATGTTATGATGATTGATGAGTATATCACGGCGAACGATATTATTGATTTGAGTTTCGCAAGACTTGCGAAAGCTGAATAATCAGTCAATAATAAAACTTATGTTGATGGTGTTTTATTATGTTTTTTTAAGAGAAAAATGGTAAAAAAACTCCGATTGAACTTTTTTTGTGTTAAAATATAATAAATATAATGTTGTTTCGTTATTCTTTTAAGGCGAGTTTTGTACGTGGAACTCACCTAAATGTAAAAATCACCAAAATAATAAAGTCTCCCTATGAGGAAAATAATATCCGTTGTTTTACTGTTGGCATTGTTTGGCGTGACATCTGTCTGTGCCCAATCCATGACTGATGAGCGTGTGTTGCAGATAATCATGAAAGAGCGTGAGGAAGGCACTTCCACCTCGCGTATTGTTACCAAGCTCATGCAACAGGGCGTTAACATCGAGCAGATACGCCGCGTAAGGCGTAAGGCAGAGCGACTGCAGAAGGAGCAAGGATTAGGCACAATAGACGAAAAGTCGATGGCTACAGACGGAACTGACCGTTTGCGCACAGGCAAGAATGCCAAGGCTGAGAACGACAAGATCAGGAACAAGGATTACAAGGAGAAAGATACCTACACCCAATATCAGCTTGACGACCGCCGCGACAAGATGGTGAGAAACAGGTATAAGTATGACGAGACCAACCAAGACTGGGTGGATGCGCAGGATGAGATTCTTGAGATTGTTCCTGACACGGCATATATGCTTGAGAAGCTGATGGCTGAGAAGAAGAAAAAGCCTAAGAAAGTGTTCGGAAGGGATATATTCAATAACGAATATCTCTCGTTTGAGCCAAACATGAACATTGCCACTCCTAAGAATTATCGTCTTGGTCCTGGCGATGCTGTGTTCATTGATGTCTATGGGGCATCGTCAAAAACGATACAGACAACGGTATCTCCTGACGGCACAATAGTTATTGAGGGCTTTGGTCCAGTGGAAGTTAGCGGCTTGACGGTGGAGCAGGCGAACCAAAAGGTAAGAAGCACCTTAGGATCAAGATACTCGTCATCAAGCATAAGACTCAGCGTGGGCGAGACAAGAGCCATCATGGTAAATGTGATGGGTAACGTCGTTGCCCCTGGAACTTACACGCTGTCTGCCTTTGCTTCAGTGTTCCACGCCTTGTATATGGCTGGCGGCGTTGATGACCTCGGTACACTGCGTAACATCAAGGTGTTCAGAAACAATAAGTTGGTGTCGTCAGTTGATATATACGATTATATCCTTAACGGTCGTTTGACAGGCAATGTGCGTTTGGCAGACGGCGATGTGATAATCGTCGGTGCTTATGACTGCCTTGTAAATATAGTAGGCAAGGTAAAGAGGCCGATGTATTATGAGATGAAGAGGAATGAAAGTGTTGCCGACATCATCCGTTATTCTGGCGGCTTTACCGGTGATGCTTACAAGAAGTCGATACGACTTATCCGCAAGACAGGCAAGGAATTCTCAATACATAATGTTGACGAGTATGATATGGCGGCGTTCTTCCTCAACGATGAGGACTCCATAACCGTTGACTCCATCATACAGCGATATTCAAATATGGCTGAGATAAAAGGTTCTGTTTTCCGCCCGGGAATGTATCAGGTGGATGGAAACATCAACACGGTGCGCGCATTGATTGAAGCGGCAGACGGACTGAAGGAAGAGGCTTTTACTGCACATGCTGTGATGCACAGAATGAAGACCGACCGCACGTTGGAGGCGTTGTCTGTGGATGTGCAAGGAATAATGAATGGCACGGTTCCTGACATTTCCCTGCGCCCTAACGATGTGTTGTTTATTCCGACAAAGGCGGATATGATGGAGGAACGCACGATAACCATCCACGGCGAGGTGTTCTATCCCGGTATTTACAAATATGCAGAGAACGAGAGCCTTGAAGACTTTATTCTTCAGGCTGGAGGACTGAAGGAAACAGCCTCAACAGTAAAGGTGGATATTTCCCGACGTCTGAATAATCCGACAGCACTGACAACAGATTCAATAATTGCAAAGACCTTTACTTTTGCTCTGAAGGATGGATTTGTCATTGATGGTGAACCTGGATTTACCTTGATGCCTTTTGACGAGGTTTATGTGCGCAAGAGCCCAGGCTACTCTAAACAGCAGAACATCACCGTGGACGGTGAAGTTATGTTCGCAGGAACATACACTCTGCCTGTCCGCAATATGCGACTGTCTCACGCCGTCAATGCTGCCGGTGGACTGACAGACATTTCTTATCCTGCAGGCGCGCGCCTTGAAAGACGTATCACCCCTGACGAAAGAGTCAGAATGGAGGCGGTATTGAAGAAAGCGCGTGAGGAGATGCAGGCTGATTTGAGAAAACAGGCACTCGAGAAGAATAAGACAAATGTCCTTGAGATATCACAGATTTCAGATGTGTCCAAATTTGATATCGGTACGACATATTATGTCGGTATAGACCTTGAGAAAGCGATAAAGAACCCGGGATCAGACTATGACATTGTGCTTCGTGAGGGCGACAGGATTGTTGTGCCACAATACACTTCTACCGTCAAGATCAATGGCGAGGTGATGTATCCGAATACCGTAGGTTACAAGAAGGGCAAGAAGGCTTCTTACTATCTGGACCAGGCGGGAGGATATACTGACAACGCAAAGAAGAGCAGGGCGTACATCATATATATGAACGGAACTGTTGACAAGGTTTCAAACGGCGCAAAGCCACAGCCTGGATGCGAGATTGTTGTGCCAGCAAAGAGCACTACGAGAATGTCTATCGCTGAGGCGGTGTCATTGGGAACTGGTATGGCTTCCATAGCAACAATGATTGCCACACTTGCTAATATCTTGAAGTAATCGTTGAAATCAAACTGTAGGAACTTATTTTCAGGTGGGTTCTAATTAGGATGGAAAGCAAGAAAAGGTGCGGCATATTCGGCGGAAGTTTCAATCCTATTCATAACGGACATATTGCAATAGGCAGCGACTTGTTGCAGACGGGATTTGTGGATGAGATATGGTTTGTGGTTTCTCCGCAGAATCCTTTTAAGCAGCAATGCGATCTCTGGGACGACGAGTTGCGCTTCGACCTGACAACAAAAGCTTTGGCAGACCATCAGAGGATGAAGGCTTGTGATGTGGAGATGCATCTTCCGAAGCCGTCGTATATGTGGGTTACATTGGAAGAACTTTCTGCACGCCATACGGAATATCAGTTTGTGCTGCTTATCGGAGCTGACAACTGGCAGCGTTTTGGCAGATGGTATCGGAGTGAGGACATTCTCTCAAACTATGAGATAGGCATTTATCCTCGTCCGGGATATGATATCGATGGAAACACATTGCCTGAGAATGTACATTACTTAACCACCGGATTATACGATATCAGCAGCACGGAGATTCGTGAACGATTGAAAAAAAGTCAATCAGTCAAAGGACTTGTGCCACCATCGATAGAGAAGCTTTTGGAAAAGTTGAATAACATAATTATGAATGATTAATTTATAGAATCCACCTTTATTGATTAATACGGTTTTACCGTTTCGCTACGAATTAATCATTAATCATTAATCAATAAGAATTTTCTATAAGTAAGTGGTCAAAATTAGTTTGATGTTAGATTGTACTATGTTTGGATGTAGATT
>JABUUE010000032.1:47836-54853 GCA_021443335.1 Bacteroidaceae bacterium | reverse complement strand
GATGCGCCAAAGAGAGTGCAAGATAATATTTCTCCACTTACTTAGTCATTATAAAAATATTTTTGTTCACTTACTTATGTATCGCAGTTTAAACATTGACGAGATTGAACAGCTGCAACGGCAGGGGTGTGCCGCTGAAAATTGGCGTAGCATAACCGTTGCAGAAGGTTTCTCGCCCGAATATGTCCAAGGCGTGGAGTTTTATGGTGAGGTTTCGCTTGGAGTATTTAATAAAGAAGTTGAGATTGCTCCCAACGTGAAGCGTCATTCGGGCATTTATAATTCCGCTATCGGGAATTATGAAATAGGTGATAACTGCTATATCTCTAAGGTTGGACTGCTGCAAAATACTGGCGATGCGGATGTCAAGACAAAGTTGATAACAGTGCTCAATGAGGCTGGCGACGGCAACATTCTTGCTTTTAACGGACTTACCAGCAATATGGCTGCACTGATGGTTTATTGTAAAAAGCATAACAAGCAGGCTTTCAATAATCTTTATAACCTTGTGCGCAACGAGACGTTAGGAATAAATACTGAATTCGGAAAAGTTGGACACGACACGATAATACACGATGTCAAGGAAATAATAAACTGCCAGATAGGTAATTATTGTGAGATAACTGGCGCACAGCGACTGGCGGAATGCTCGATAGTAGGCGACGGAGAGGCTAATATTTATGTCGGCACAGGCGTTGTGCTGGAAGATTGCATACTCGTTAATGGTGCGTCTGTACTCAACAATGTGCTTTTGAGCAACTGTTTCGTCGGGGAGGCTTGTACCATAACAAATGGCTTCCAGGCAGAGAACTCTGTGTTTTTCGCCAATTCTTATATGAGCAACGGCGAAGCTTGTGCTGCCTTTTGCGGACCTTTCTCTGCTTCTCATCACAAAAGTACACTGCTTATTGGTGTTGATGTTTCTTTCTATAACGCTGGCTCTGCCACAAACTTCTCAAATCATGCCTATAAGATTGGTCCTGTGCATTACGGCACTTTGACAAGAGGCAGCAAGACAGCCAGTGGCGCGCACATACTTCTTCCTGCGAAAATCGGCGTTTTCTCGATGTGTATGAATAAGATTTCCACGCATCCTGACACCTCCCGCCTGCCATTCTCTTATCTCTTTGGCGAGGGCAAAAAGACATATCTTGTGCCTGCGCGTAACTTGCTCACCCTCGGTACATATCGTGATGTGAACAAATGGCCTAAGCGTGACAAGCGCGAAAACAGCTACAAACGCAGTTTGGTGAACTTCTCATGGCTCTCGCCGTATGCTGTAGAGCAGATAGAAAAGGCGATAGAGACATTGGAATATCTGCAAAAGGAGTACGGTTATGACGTTGACGAGTATGAGTATAACGGCTGTAAGATAAAGCGTGGCTCGCTTGTTCGTGGACTGGAGATATATCGTCAAGCCTTGCTGATGTTCGTTTATATGAACAAGGACAATGTGGATACAGACACTTATGAGCGTGAGTACATACAGCATTGGCATGACCTTGGTGGACTGCTCTTGCCGAAGGTGGAGTTGGAAACCATAATCAGTAATTTGGAGTATAATGATTACAAGACGGTAGAATCACTCTACTCCTCCTTGACCGATGCGCACAACTCCTATGCCTCATACCTTGAGCAATATACCCTCTATATCATAGACAAGTATTTCGCCGACAGCGAGACTCTGGACGAGGATGCAGAGGATGCTTACGCTGATTGGATAGAGGCGATAAAGACCGATGCGGCGAAGGAATTTGAGTTGGGAGATGTGGAGGAGGAAACTTTCGCAAAACTGAAGATTGAATAAGGTGAGGACAGAATCAAAGAACTTGCCCTGAGAATAAATCAGAAAATGATTTACCCGAAAACATTTGAAAACAAGATTGGATTCAGCGAGATACGCCAGATGCTCAAAGACAGATGTCTTGGCACTTTCGGACGTGAGCTTGTTGACTCAATGGAATATTACACTGTTGCTGACGATGTGAGAGAGCAACTCTTGTTAGTGACAGAATTCAGAACATTGAAGGCGGAGGTTGAACAGCTTCCGCTGGATTATTTTTTTGATGTTCGTGAGCAGCTTTATCGTGCGCGCATAGAAGGAACTCATCTCGAAGAGGAGGAGCTTTTTGACCTACGACGCGTTCTTCTCACTGTTTCCGGAATAGTGAAACTGTTAAGTACAACGCAAAACGCAGAAGACTATTCCGACTTCTACGATGAGGAGCAAGTGAAATACTGTTATCCGCACTTGCATAAGCTGACGGAGGATGTTGATACATTCCCGAAACTTCAGCAAGACATTGACAAGATTCTCGACAGACAAGGGAAGATAAAAGATACGGCATCGGTGCAACTGCTGAACATTCGTCGCGATTTGCGGCGAATGGAAGGAACGGTGTCTGCTATTCTGAACAGAATATTGCGTGAGGCACAGCGTGACGGATTGATAGAAAAGGATGTAACTCCCGCCATGCGCGACGGGCGTTTGGTGCTGCCTGTCAATCCGGCGATGAAGAAAAGGGTGCAAGGAATTGTTCACGACGAGTCGGCAACGGGAAAGACCGTGTTCATTGAGCCGGCGGCGGTTGTGGAAGCCAATAATCGTATTCGTGACCTTGAAAACGAAGAACGCCGCGAATTGATAAATATCTTAAAGAATATTACTTCCGAGATTCGCCCGCTTGTTGACAGTCTGATGTTTGCGCTTGAGATGTTGGCAAAGATTGATTTCGTGCAGGCGAAAACATCTTTTGCAGAATCCATAAAGGCTGTGGAGCCGACGATAGAAGACCGCCCAGTGTTGGATTGGGTTCAAGCCCGCCATCCTTTGCTGCAGATTTCGTTGGCAAAAGAGGGAAGGCAGATTGTGCCGCTTGATGTCTTGCTCACTCACAAGAAGCGCATCTTGATAATCTCCGGTCCTAATGCTGGCGGTAAGTCTGTATGTTTGAAAACAGTCGGTCTGCTGCAATATATGTTACAGATGGGCTTGCCAATCCCTGTCTCCGAAAACAGCAAGACCTGTCTGTTTGAGAATATATTCATTGATATTGGCGACGAGCAGAGTATCGAGAATGACCTCTCAACTTATTCCGGCCATCTGCTGAACATGAAAAACATGATGCGCCATGCCAACGCGCGTACATTAATATTAATTGACGAGTTCGGCACAGGAACAGAACCTCTTATTGGCGGCGCGATAGCCGAGGCTGTACTTGAACAGTTCTGCAAGCGCAAGGCCTATGGAGTGATAACAACTCACTACCAGAACTTGAAACATTTTGCAGACTCGCACGAGATGGTTGCCAACGGAGCAATGCTTTACGACCGTCATAAGATGGAAGCGTTGTTCCAACTTGCGATAGGTCGGCCAGGCAGTTCGTTTGCTGTGGAAATAGCCAGAAAGATAGGCCTTCCGGAAGATGTCATAGCAAGAGCCACGGAGCTTGTCGGCTCTGAACATATAGACTCAGACAAATATCTGCAAGACATTGTGCGCGACAAACGCTATTGGGAAAGCAAACGCCAGAACATCCATCAGCAAGAGAAACAGTTGGAGAAGACCATCACTTCTTTGGAATCCTCAGCCCAGGAAGTGCAGAGTGAAAGAAAGGCTATTATCCGTAAGGCAAAACAGGAAGCGGAAGAACTGCTGAAAGAGGCAAACAAAAGAATAGAGAACACCATTCGTGAGATAAGGGAGGCGCAGGCAGCGAAAGAGGCAACTCATAAGCTAAGGCAGGAACTTGAGGATTTCCGCAGTGAGGTCCAGAACATACAAGAGCAGGAGAATGACGAGAAGATAGCGCGAAAGATAGCGCAGATTCAGGGGCGGCGTGAGCGACATGCTAAGAGAATGAAGGAGAAGCAGAAGGCGCGTGAAGACCGTGAGGCGAATGGCGCAAAAGCCCTTTCTGCTTCAAGGGAAGCTTCAGACCGTGGAATACAAGAGGGTGACACTGTTAAGATAAAGGGACTGACATCAGTTGGCACTGTGTTGACGGTGAAGGGAAAGAACGCTGTTGTTGACTTCAATGGCATGAAAACGACAACACCCATAGATTCCTTGTTGCACACAACTGTCAAGTCTGCCGACACGAATGTGACAAAGACAGAGGCTCGCTACGACTTGCTTAACTCCAATCATGGGCAAAGCCAGAGCGGAGGACAGTATGACATTGTTGATGCGCGCAACCATTCTTTCAAGCAGCAACTTGACCTTCGCGGTTTCCGTGCTGATGAGGCTTTGATACAACTGACAAATTACATTGACGATGCCATTTTGCTTGGAGCGACACAGGTGCGCATTCTCCATGGCACAGGAACGGGAGCGCTCAGGCAAATCACGCGACAGTATTTGCAGACTGTGCCCAATGTCAGACATTTCCGTGACGAGCATGTGCAGTTTGGCGGCGCGGGAATAACTGTTGTGGAGTTATAGCCTAATGAAAGTTTCGCAAGCTTAACTTCCTTTAAGTAGTAAGTATGATTACCTGCATAAAGGAGGAATGGAAACCTCCAAAGCTAATCATACTTTCTACTTCATACTTAATACTTCGTACTTCAGAACTAAAGCTTGCGAAAGTTAAATGGCCTAATCTTAAAGTTTGCATTTTGTAAAGTAAACATGAAAAAATGAATACATAGTGATTGTAAAAAGTCAAGAGAAGGTAACATTTTGCAAGGTTTGTTTGCGCAAACAGTGCAAAACTGCTACCTTTGCATCGTCATTTAACACATAATGTATAATACTCAAAAACATACAAACAAACTATGAAGAAGTACAATTTTAATGCGGGACCTTCAATGCTTCCACGCGAGGTGATTGAAAATACCGCCGCTCAGATTCTCGACTTTAACGGTTCTGGTCTTTCTTTGGCTGAGATTTCTCACCGTGCAAAAGATTTCCAGCCTGTTGTTGATGAGGCTGTCGCTCTCATCAAGGAACTCCTCAACGTACCAGAGGGCTACTCGGTATTGTTCCTCGGTGGCGGTGCTTCGCTTGAATTCTGTATGATTCCAATGAACTTTCTTGAGAAGAAGGCGGCTTATCTCAACACTGGTGTGTGGGCTAAGAAAGCCATGAAAGAGGCTAAGGCGTTCGGAGAGGTTGTAGAAGTGGCTTCATCTGCTGAAACTACATACAACTATATCCCGAAGGGATGGACTTGCCCGGAGGATGTTGATTACCTCCATGTAACATCTAATAACACCATCTACGGTACAGAGCTTCACGAGGACCTTGATGTTCCTGTTCGCATGATTGCCGATATGTCTTCTGACATCTTCTCACGCCCTGTTGATGTGGCAAAGTACGATTGCATCTATGCCGGCGCACAGAAGAACCTTTCTATGGCAGGTGTTACTATCATTATCGTTAAGAACGACGCTCTCGGCAAGGTGTCACGCTATATCCCGACAATGCTCAACTACCAGACTCATGTCGATGGCGGTTCTATGTTCAACACTCCTCCTGTAGTGCCTATCTACTGCGCTCTCGAGAACCTTCGTTGGATTAAGAAGAACGGTGGCGTTGCTGAGATGGCAAAGCGTGCTAAGGAGCGTGCCGACCTGCTTTACGGAGAGATTGACCGCAACAAGCTCTTCAAGGCTACTATCGCCGACCCTGCTGACCGCTCATACATGAATATCTGCTTCATCATGAATGACGAGTACAAGGAGCTCGAGAAGGAATTCATGGAGTTCGCAACTTCCAAGGGTATGGTTGGTATCAAGGGACACCGCTCAGTAGGTGGCTTCCGCGCTTCTTGCTACAACGCGCAGACAATGGAAGGCGTTGAGGCTCTCGTGGCTTGCATGAAGGAATTTGAGGCAATGCACTAATATTGTAGGTTTAATCTCCAACTTCAACACGAACTATGGGACAATTTGTTACATTGAACAAACGACCATCCGCAAAGGTCGGAATGGAAGGTGAAAACATCCAGGAAGAAGGTAAGGAGACTTATGTGGTTAACATAAAAAGACAAAAGATGAAAGTACTTGTTGCTACAGAAAAGCCTTTCGCAGCTGCTGCTGTTGAAGGCATTAAGGCAGAAATAGAAGGCGCAGGAAACGAACTTGCACTTCTTGAGAAATACACAGAGAAGCAGCAACTTCTCGATGCAGTGGCTGACGCTGACGCTCTTATCATTCGTTCGGACAAGGTAACTGCTGAGGTTCTTGATGCTGCAAAACAGTTGAAGATTGTTGTTCGTGCCGGTGCCGGTTACGATAACATCGACCTTGAGGCTGCTACTGCTCACGGCGTTGTGGCAGAGAACACTCCTGGACAGAATGCAAACGCTGTTGCCGAGCTTGTGTTCGGATTGCTCGTTTCTGCAGTGCGCAATTTCTACAATGGCAAGGCTGGTACAGAGCTCCTTGGCAAGAAACTCGGTATCCTTGCATTCGGCAATGTCGGTCGCAATGTCGCTCGCATAGCAAAAGGCTTCGGCATGGATGTTTATGCTTATGACGCTTTCTGCCCAGCAGATGTTATTGAGGCTGCCGGCGTTCATGCTGTTGCTAATCAGGACGCTCTCTTCGAGGCTTGCGATGTTGTTTCACTCCATATCCCTGCCACTCCGGAGACAAAGCAGAGCATCAACTACGCCCTTGTCAACAAGATGAAGAAAGGCGGTATCGTTGTGAACACTGCACGCAAGGAAGTCATCAACGAGCCTGAACTCCTCAAACTCATGTCCGACCGCGCTGACATCAAGTATGTTACAGACATCATGCCTGATGCTGACGCTGACTTCAAGCAGTTTGAAGGTCGCTATTTCTCAACACCTAAGAAGATGGGTGCGCAGACAGCAGAGGCAAATATCAATGCCGGCATTGCTGCTGCAAAGCAGATTAACGCCTTCTTCAAGGACGGTTGCACGAAGTATCAGGTGAATAAATAGGATTCATGACTTTTTTAAGGAGTTCATGAAGTTACAAGGAGTTACAAGGAGTTCAAGACAATTGTCTTGTAAGTAGTAAGTGCGAAGTACGAAGTACAAAGTA
>JABUUE010000032.1:32234-47716 GCA_021443335.1 Bacteroidaceae bacterium | reverse complement strand
CTTCTTAATCTTCTTAAAACTCAGAATTATTTCTTAACATATTTAGGTGAGAAGAACTCCCTCTTGTTTGACTCGCGCGTCTGAACAACAAGAGTGTCGTTGGTAACAACCTTTGTCTGTCCGAATTCCACAGTGTAAGACAGGCGAAGGATGTCGCGCTGCACCGGCTCTCCGTTGATACTTCCCCACTGGTAGTCCTTATATACAGCCTGTTCAGTACCCTTTGTGATATACTCGCCGGTACCGCTCACCTTAACATCCTCCGTTCCAGAAGAAATCTCGCACTTGTCGCCATTGAAGGTAAGAATAAGGTCGCAAGACTTAGAAACACCCGTTGTTCTTACAGAAACAGGGAATAAAGCCTCCGTCATACTCTGTGAGTAGATAGCGCAAACCTCATCCTTAGCATTCACAGGGTTCTCCTTATAATGCTCCCTGTCGGTGTTTATCAGGGTAGTGTCCTTGCGGATAACGGTAGCAGTCTTGCCATTCTCTGTTATCACATCAAGACCGCGGCGGATGTACTTGGCATCCCATGGGTTCTTGTACTTCACGCAGTAGAGCACATAATCCTTGGCAAGAACATCCCAACTGCTTTGATCCTGACGGACAGGTGTCAAGCCCTCACGCGGTGTGCCTGTAAGGATATGGTCGATGCCCGTCACCTTCTTCATAAGCAGAGGAATGACATAAGTGTTCTCAAGAGCCAATGGGTCTTTGAAGAACTCGTCGGTGAACTGCACTTCCACACATCCGCGCACATCCCCGTTGTAAGGAATCACGTTTGAAGAGAGTGTGTAGTAGTTCGCTGGCATAGGAAGCACAGGGGTTATAGGATTACCGCCCTCATCCACGAAATAGAGGTTGTCGCAGAGGGAGTTGTCAACAACGATATCAGCAAACGCATCCCTTCCGTTATACGCTCCGCCCATGGTTGACCATATCTGACACTTGTGCGCCACATCGAGAGAGTTGTCATAGGTGTCATTACCAAGAATGAGCGTACGAACGGGGAACTGGTATGCGAAATAGGCTGTTGTTCCCCCCTCGTAGTCAGGGAAGTCCCTATCAGCATTCTGACAAGAAGCGAATGCGAATGCAAAAGCACCCATCGCTATTCCATATATATAATTCGTAAGTTTCATATCAATATATATTATTTTTTCAAGTTTTACAACCATCCCTTATTCTGCTTGAGGTTACTCCATTTGAGCACTTCGCTCTTAGGAATAGGTCCGTACCACTGATAAGAGCTGTCGAACGTGCGGACATCTACATCAAAGAAAGTGTATTCTGTTGGAGATGTCCAGTTGATGCCACGGATAGACTCGTTGAGAGGCATCTTCCAGCGGCGGAGGTCCCAGAAGCGCTTGTTCTCAAAGCAAAGCTCCAAGCGGCGCTCGTTGCGGATAAGTTCAGCCATCTTAGCCTGGTCACTTGCGCACTCCTCAAGATATGCGTCGCCTTCAGGAAGAGGTCCTCCCTCATTAGTTCCGAGCTTGGCACGCTTGCGGATAGCCTTTATCACATCGTAAGCTGTGAAGCCTATGCCCATAGGGTCAGCCTTTGGTCCCCAAGCATCGTTTGCAGCCTCAGCGTATGCGAGGAAAATCTCTGTGTAACGTATGCGAGGATAGATATGCTGCTGAGTAAGCGTAGCACTTGGACTTGGGCTTACATCGTCGCGAAGCAGTTTCTTCAAGTAGTAACCTGTACGTGTAGAAGTGCTCAGGTAGTTAAGGTTGTCGTCGTAAGTATCTCCGTTAGGATAAGTTCCTGATGCGATGACAGTCTTTCTGTATGTAGAGCCATTATAGATGACATACTCTTCAAGACGAGGGTCACGACCGGCATAAGGGTTCTTTGCATCGTAGCCAGACTTTGAGTGTGTGATAGGATAACCGTTACGCATAGGGAAAGCGTCAACAAGGTTCTGTGAAGGGTTCACACGACCGCTGCCATAGAGTGATGGAGGGAAGTTCTCGCGCTCCTGGTCAGTATTGTTATGACGAGGCTCGCGCCAGAGAATCTCTGGCATCTCGGCAGCACTTGGCTCCAGCATAGTCTTGTTCTTATACCATATATTGCCTGTTGGGTCGAACGACTCCAAACCGCCATGGTGCTTGATAACATCAGCGCTGTAGATAGCCGCCCGTTCGGAAGTAACACCACTACCATCGCGGAAGGCAGGGCTGGCAGCGAGGAGAGCTATCTGTGCCTTGAAGGCCTCGGCTATTCTTGCTGACACAAGGAGGTCAGCCTTCTTTCCGAAGACGAGGTTCCATCCGCCCAACTCAGCCCCCATGTCTCTATACTTCTTAGGAATACTGTCGGTCTCGCCTACACCAAGGTCGTAATAGTCCATAGGCAAGAGGGCGATGGCACTGTCGCAATCGGCGAACATCTGCGTAACGCAAGCGTTGAAAGTAGCGCGTGGCTGGTTGAAGTCTGACGACGCATCCTCTGGCTCAGTGAGCAATGGCACACCATAGAGCACATTATCATCAGCATAGCCTGCATGGGCGATGAGCAGATAGTAGTAATGCAGCGCGCGGAGAGCATAAGCCTCACCCTTGAGACGGTCAATAAACATCTGCTGCTTTGATGCCGCACTTGGTGCCCACTTTACCTTATCCACCTTAGTAAGGAAGAGGTTGATATACTGTATAGCATCCTTACACTCGTTCCAACGAGACATAGGGTTGTTGGTAGCAGACCATTCGTTGCCCGATGCCATTTTATAATAGGCACTCGTCTTTTGGTTCGTCACAGCGTCGTCGGTAGCAATGTCTGTAACACATGTAGTCTGATAAGGCAGACGCTCATAAGCATACATCAACAGACCGTGTGCATAGGACGACTCTTCGTACATGGCTTCTTCCTGGCGATTGTTCTCTACGGCAGGCTCAAACATGTCGTCGCATGAGCACAACGCGAGGAGACCTATGAAATACAATATTATGCTTCTTGTTTTCATGTTCTTGAAATTTTAGAGGGTTACCTTTACACCAAGATTATAGAAACGTGTCTGCGGAGCATAGCCGATGCTCGTTTCAAGTATCTTGCGTTCCTTTGCAATAGTCAGAAGGTCGTTGCCGCTAATATAAATAGTGAGGTCTTTCACCCACTTGTTTTTCCACAATTCCTTAGGGAAGTCGTAAGTGAGCTGCACCTTACGGATATTGAAACGGTCTGTGCTGTACATCCAGAAGTCAGAATCCTGACCGTTGTGTACGCCAGAGCCTGCAGTAAGACGTGGGAGGGTTGCTGTTGCGGCAGTCTCCTTTGTCCAGCGGTTGCGTGCCTCTACGGAGTACTTGTTCTCGCCGTTGAAGTTATAGTAGCTATTGTTCTTCAAGCCGTAAGCACCGAAGTCGCCGTTACCGAGAATAAAGAGAGTGAAGTTCTTCCACTTGACAGTAATGTTGAAGCCAAGGGTAACAGGAGCGCCGAAGGTGCCTCTCTGACCGAGATAAACCTTATCCTTTGTATCGATTTTACCATCATTGTTCTGGTCAACATATTTCAAGTCACCAGGTTGCACTGAACCACCAAGACTAGGTGTTGGCAGACCCTCTTTGAGAACAAGTTTGCCCTTATCGTTGATTGTGAAGTCGCTCTCTTGGTAGAAACCGAGATTCTGGAAGCCCCAGATAGCATCTATTGGACGACCTTCCTCCTTAAGATACTCCTCGTCTTTGATTTCGTCAAACTTTGACCTTACATTATAGAGGTATGTTCCGACAACACCGAGTGAAGCATAAACATCACCGAACTGCTTCTGCGCCTTGACGCTGAAGTCAAATCCTCTGCGAGTAGTGATGTCGTTGTTGATGGCTGGCTTAAAAGAACCTCCGGCAAGACCGTTCTGCAAGTGAGAAGGGAAGGTAGAAGGGTTCTGAATGATATAGCCTGTCATCTGTGTGTTGAAGAACGTGAGGTCGGCAGAGAGTATATTCTTGAAGAAAGAACCACGGAGATTTACAGACCATTCCTTACGGTGTATGTAGTCGAGGACTGGGTTCTTACCGGTTGTAGAATAAGTGTAGTTTGTAGATGTGCTTTCGTTCCATGTGAAGCCGCCGCCTGCTGTTTCCCACAAAGCGTCGTAGAGATAGAACATTCTGTCGCCCATATACACATCGATGTCCTCACTAAGGTTGCTGTAAGAGACACTCAAGAGGAGGTCGTCAACGAAAGAACCTTTCATGAACTTCTCCTTACCGAGACGCCATGCCAATGTTGCTGATGGAGAGAAAGCGCCACGATGTCCCTTTGGCAAGCGTGCTGAATGAACACCAGCGACTGTGAAGTCAGCATAGTAGAGACCTCTGAAGTCGTAGCCACCCTGAAGGGCAAGGTTTGCGTTAGCATAGCGATGGTAAGAACCACTGGAAGTAGTGGTGAACATATTGGCGAGGAACATAGCTGTTACATGGTGTTCGCCGCCGAAAGTATGGTCGTAGTCGAAGTGTCCATTCCAAGAAATGGTCTGGCGGTATGCTGTGTCAGACATTGACATAGTACCCGTATGACGCTCGTCGCCTTCCTGCTTCAGACCAACGATAGCTTCCTGTGAATTATAGTTACTCCAAGTAGGGATGAACACTGCATACTCGTCATTGTATGCAAGGCTGTACTTGGCAGCATAGTCAATGGCGAAGGTTGTCTTGAACTGCAAGCCCTTGACAAACTTGTTCATGTCGTAAATGATACCTGCATCAAACTGGAACTGACGGTTGACATCAGTTGTCTTGCCTCCGAAGTAGCACTCGGCAATAGCGTTCTTTCGGTCTGCCTGAGAACCTCCAGGGAAATACTTGCCGTCGAGAAGGTTGATAGACTTGCCAAGTATTCTGCGAGCCATGGAAGCATTAGGGTCAACCATGTCGATAGGAATCAGCGGCGCCGCACCTTCAGGGCTGTTTGGACGCATTGTTGCCGCAGCTCCCCAGAAATCGCCCTTGTTTTTGTTGGCGTTGTAGAATGTAGCGCTTGCATTTGCGAAACCCTTGACAAACTTGTTGATGACAAGGTCCACATTACCACGCACGCTGAAACGGTCGGTATAGTTATGCTTTGCCTCACCGAAGTTCAGGAGGTCCTCACTACGATAGTAGTTGATGTTGGTGTAGAAGTGTGCACGCTCCGCACCTCCCTGTATCTCTACTGTGGCATCTGTACGGTTATAAGCCCTGCGGACATACTCGTCAGAATAGTAGTTCACATTAGGATAACGGTAAGGGTTCACTCCCGAAGCATGGTTGTAGATATCCTGCTGGCTGTATTTTGGCAGGTCGCCATCGTTGATACGCGCCTCGTTATAGAGAGTCATGTACTCAGCAGAGCCAAGATACTCAGGGAACTCCTTAGCCACATGGAAGCCTGTATTTACATTAGCCTCTATCTGCAAGCCGTTGACCTTGGCGCGCTTGGTGGTGATGAGGATAACACCTTTGGCAGCCTTAGAGCCATAAAGCACTACAGCCTGCGCACCCTTCAGGAATGTTACCTGCTCGATTTCTGATGGCAGCACATTGTTTGACGGACGCTTGATACCATCGATGAGCACAAGCGGAAGGTTGCCGTTGTCGTTGGTGTCGAGACGGTCGTTGTCCTGGCCCCAAAGGTTGCCACCATTCCATCCGCCTACAAGGGCATACAGGTCGTCAAGGCTTCCCATAGTATGGTCCTTCTTCTGCAGCTCCTCCATGTCAACGAACGAGATGCCTCCAAGCAACTGGTCGGCAGTCTTGTCGCGGAAAGCGACATGGACTTTCTTTTTCGCCTCGTCGTTAGCTGCCTCGTCGTTAGTCGCTGTCTGGGCATTGACCATCAGCGGCGATGCAGTGAGCATGGCAAAGAGAAATATTTTTGATTTTATATTATTCATACTTTATACGATTTTCCGATTTGTAGATTCTACGATTTTACCATCCCGGATTCTGCTTATACTCTCCGTAGAGGTATGTCTCCTTGTCAGGCAGAGGGAACCAATAGTGTTTTGAATCTAACACGCGAGTAATCAGCTCTTCCTTGTGGAAGTTTGCCACGCGCGCATCCTTAGGGTCATTCTTCGTGTACCAGTCAGCCTTCTCCACACGCTCAAACTCGTGAGAGTATTTCACTGTGTATGGAGGCTCTGTAAGAAGGAGCCAACGCTGAAGGTCGCACCAGCGGAAGCCTTCGAAAGCAAGCTCTACAGCACGCTCGCGACGAACCTCGTCGATAAAGTGCTCCTTGGTATCCATAAGGTTAGCCTGCACATGCTCCATTGGATAGTCGAAAGAATTGACACGATCGCGGAGAGCATTGATGGCTCCTACAGCAGTGAGCGAACAAGTTGAAGACTTTGATTTTGCGCCTGTTGTTGCCGCAAGTGCCTCAGCATACATCAGATAGATATCAGCAAGACGCATATAAGGGAGATACGTGTGAAGCGGTGCGCCGCCTCCCCATGCATCGTACCATTTGTCGCCTTCGTTACACTGGTGTGGCACGAGCTTCTGGATGAAGTAGCCTGTGCTACTTGCCTTTTCCACAGACCTCATAGGGCCTTTGGTATAAAGTTCGCAATACTCCAACTTCTTCTGGTTGGCATTGAGACCTTCAGTAGAAAGCACATAATGGAAACCGTCGAACACGATGTCGTGATAGAAGCGTGGGTCGCGGTTCTTATATGGATGCTCTGGGTCCCATCCAGACTCTGGGTTCAACACATAGACACCGTTTCTTACGAGGTAGATAGGCTGTCCGTTCGCCATACCGTACTGGTCAATGAGGTTTGCTGTCGGATGGTGAATGATATTGTCGTGAGCCACAAGACCGTCAACCTTCGGGCCGAATATCTTAGTACAGTTCCAGTTAGAGGTGTTTCCGTCAGGAGAGAGACCGCGGAATATAGCCTCTGTAGAACCAGGCATCAGCCAATTCTGCTGATAAGTGTAGAAAATGTCAGAATAGCATGACTCAGCATTTGGGTCGCGCTCATGGTCATAGATATTGATGTATTGGTACTGAGCGAGAGAATAATTCTTTATCTGCTCCCTTCCAACCATCTCAAGAACCTTACCCAACACGTCGGCAGCCTTGGTGCAATACTCTGTGTCGTAGTCGTAGGTCTTGCCGTTAGAGCTTGCGCCCAAGAGCTCTGCCACACCGCCAGTCTTGGTCTTCTCGAACTCCTTCATGAGTGGAGAACCAGCCCAGAGGTAGCACTTGCCAAGATAGCAGAGAGCCATAACCTTGTTGATACGGAGGTCGTTCTTGCCAGCTGTATATTGTCCGGTGAGCGTCTCGTCCCAATCGATTGGCAAGAGGTCTGCCGCATGCTGGAAGTCAGCCGCACATTTCTCTGCACATTCCTGGAAAGAAAGTCGTGGAAGTTCTGGAATATCAGTAGCCTCGAAAGTCCTGTCGATATATGGCAGACCTCCGAAATAGCACATAAGCTCGAAATGCCACCAAGCGCGGAAGAAGTACATCTGTCCGAGAAGCATGTCGCGCTCCTCGTCAGAACCGATAAGGCTCTTGATGTTCTCAATACCCTGGTTGCACTTACGGATACAATACCATGAGTTTCTCCACAAAGAGGAACGGTCTCCGTTCAACCAGCACTGAGTGTTTGTCTCCCAGTTACGGTAGTTACCCAAATCCACCTGATGGTCCATGTGGGCATATCCTTCAGGATTGTGAACAGCATCATCACCAAAGTTCCATGAAGTACAATAGTTTATCTTCTCCTTGTCAGGAACAAGACTGTATATTTCCTCAATATAACCCTGGAAGTTGCGATAGTTCTTGAAGGCCTCATCAGAAGAAACGATAGCCTCCTTCTCCTTTTCAAGCCAATCCTTGCAGGAAGTAAGCGTAGAGACGCCTACCGCGAGAAGGAACGCGCCGCACAAAAGGGTCTTTGTATTATTAATGTATTTCATATTGATGTGTGCAATTAAATGTTAACCTTTAAACCTAAGTTGAAACGTCTAACGGTTGGGTATGCACCGCCACCGCCGCTCCAGCCATAGTTACTCTCGCGGTCGTCAGGCATCTTTGTCCAGAGCCAGAGGTTGTTACCGTTGAGGTAAAGCTTGATGCTGGAGAAACCAATCTTCTTAACCCAGCCCTTTGTCCATGTGTAGGCAAGCTCCACATTCTTGAGGCGGACATAAGAACCGTCGTAGAGATATTGCGTACCGTCGTTGTATGACACCTGTGTTGAGAATCGTGGCACTACGACATCGCCAGTGCCGTCCTTCTCATTCCACCATGTACCATTGTCATACACTGTAAGGAGCTTATTGTTGAATGAAGAAAGACCAACATCACGAGTTACGCCTGTTACGCCATAGAACTGCGCAAACAAGCTCCAGCCTTTCCATTCGAAACCGACGGTGGCATTGTATGTATGCTCTGGATTGTCAGTGTAGCCGTAAGGAGCCTGGTCGTTTGTCTCGTCAACAATACCGTCGCCGTTGAAATCCACGATATAGTGGTCGCCGATAAGCACCTGGCTATCGTCCTTCTCGCGAGCAGGAGTACTATACAACTGGTCATAGTTGGAGATATAACCCTTGTCGATGAATGAGTGGAATTGTCCCTGAGAATATCCCTCAGCCTTGCGATAACTTGGGATGAGTTTTGGATCGTCTTTTAATATAATGGTATTGCGCGCGTGAGTCATGTTGGCATTAGCCCAAATGCGGATGCCATTCTTGAACACTTTGTTGAAACGAACCTCAAGCTCGAAACCTACATTCTTCATCTTACCCTTGTTGATGTCAGGAGTCTTTGCAGCACCGTAGTATGCAGGAACGGCGCGGTCAGTACCCGAGATGAAGATGTCGCTACGGTCGTCGCGGAAGAGGTCGAAGCTACCGGCAATCATATTATTAAGGAAAGAGTAGTCGAAACCGATGTTCTTTTTCAGAACGACAGCCCAACGAAGGTCTTCGTTGGCAATTGTTGACTCCTTATATCCTGTGAACGGGCTGTTTGAACCATCAAGACTCATCTTGTAAGGTCCTACAACAGACCAGTCTGTCAGGTAAGCCCAACGAGCACCGGCGTTGTCATCACCAATCTCACCGATAGAACCACGAATCTTGAATATGTCGATGATTCCCTTTGTCTTAAGATATTTCATGAAAGGCTCTTCAGAAACAGCCCATCCGAGAGCTCCTGAACCGAAGAACACGAAGCGGTTGTTTGGAGAGAACTTCTGGGAACCGTTGTAAGCACCGTTAGCCTCGAAGAAATAACGCTCAGCGAAGTTATATGTAACACGACCTACCCAGTCCTCACGACGATTCTCAAGTTCGGAGTTGTTTGCGTTGATACGGCGTGTCCAGTTTGCCATTGCAGAAACATTGTGTCTGCCGAACTGACGTGCCCAGAACAGCTGGAGCGACATCTGAGTCTGGCGAGTAGTACCAGACACATTACCACCGTTGGTAGTCCATGTACGAGATTCATAGAAGTCGAATCCCGTGCCTGCCATTATCACATTGTCGGCAGGGTTAATCATCATACCGTCCTCAGGGTTAATCAAGTGACGATATTTTGTGTGCTCATCGGAAATACCTCTACCAGACTCTACGAACTGGTTGTCCCAAGAAATAGTACCACGAGCCACAAGTCCCTTTGTAATGAAATCGAGTTTCTGCTCAAGAGAGAAGTCGGTGAAGATTCGTGTTGTGGTCTTCTGCTCAAAACCAGAAGTAGAGACGCTCATTGCAGAGTTTTCCACATTGGAAACTTTCTCGTAATACTCTCCCCATGCACCGTCAGAATACTGAGGAACGAAAATATTTGGAGCCATACCGTAAGCACCTGCCCACTTCTGCTGCTGGAAGAACATGGAGTCATTACCATAATAATAACGAGGGGCCTTCTGCAAAGCGTTAGAGCCGGCGAGGCTCACTCTCAAAGTAGTGGTCTTTGTAACCTGGAAGTCAAGGTTTGAACGCACATTCAAACGATTGTAAGAATAACCACCGGTATAGCCTTGGCGGTTGTCCCAAACCTTTGTCATATCGCCTTCGTTCTGGAAGTCGAAAGCAACGAAGTACTTCACGAACTGCGTACCACCCATGATATTGAGGTTGGCGTTGTAAGAAAGTGTGAAGTCCTTGAAGAGCTCGTCCTGCCAATCGACATTAGCATAACGCTCTGCCTGGCTGTAGTCGCCAAGATATGTGCCATCAGCAGCGAACTGCGCCTTCACAGTGCGGTCCTGATTGCGGAAATTATTGATGAATGTTTGTGGACGGTAATACTCCCAAGAGGCTGAGCCACCAAGGGCGAGCTCATGCTCAACAGCCTGGTTGCGCCACATATAACCATCGTAAGAGTCATATTTGCGAGGCAACTTTGACACTGCCTTCAATGTGGTAACGATACCGACATCAATCTTTGCCTTACCTTCCTTACCACGTCTTGTAGTAATAAGGATAACGCCGTTAGCACCTTCCACACCATAAACGGCTGTTGCGGATGCGTCCTTCAATACAGATATTGTCTCGACAGAACTGATATCGACAGACTTTATCTCACGCCTTACACCATCGACGAGGATGAGTGGCTGGGCATCCTGGTTCCACGCGGCAGCACCACGGATATAGATTCGCGGGTCTTCCTCACCAGGCTGACCTGTGGATGCGATAGTGGCAACACCAGGGAGGTTACCAGTAAGCGCCGCACCGACGCTACCGATACCAGCAGCACGCTCAAGGACCTCACCAGTGGTCTGGGAGATAGCGCCGACAACCGAAGCCTTCTTCTGCTGTCCGAAACCTACGACTACCACTTCCTCAAGCTGTTGGTCATCGGGTTCAAGAGCCACCGTGACATTCTTGCCTACAGTAGCCGTCAATTCTTTCGTATTCATTCCTATGTAAGACACTACGATTGTGCCCTTACTTCCAGGAATTTTGAGCGAGAAATTTCCGTCGATATCAGTGATGGTGGCATTCTTCTGGTTCCCCTTCTGAACAACACTCGCACCGATAACGGGCTCGCCTTTGTCGTCTGTTACCGTACCCTTAACAACATTGTCCTGGGCAAATGCCGAAACAGTTGTTGCAAGAGCAAGTATCAGGCAGCAAAGAAATCTACGAAAGTGTTTCATAGTTTTTTCCATTGCACGTTTAGGTTTTATTAGGTTAATTATGTTATTATGTTGTTTGTTCTTCTAATGTCGTCTGCAGTGTCAGTCTAATGTTGTCTGTCTAAACGAAAGAATTGTTTGCAAATTTAATATACTTTTAGTATATGGACAAATAATTCTTGATTTATTTTGTTTCAAATAAGATACATTATATTATATATAAATTACAAATATCTTTTGTTTAGAAACATTAACATATCTTAACCTTTTGAGGAACAAACTTTTATCTTTTCCGCAAAAAACAAAAGAAACTCTCGCTTCAGAACAACGAAGATTTAACACAAAATGTTCATTAAAACGGCGTTTTTGCTTACATTTTGACATTCTTGCGTTGTTCAGTATTTGGCTTCATTTAGAGCAAAGCATAGGGACGTTTTGCGATAAAAAGGACGTTTCCGGGAAAACTCCCACGAAAACGAGGCAAAAGTCCCACGGACTTTAATCGTTTCTCATAGCAAAACGCATCGGAAATCATAGGAAAACGCATCGAAAATCATAGGAAAATCACACAAAAATCGCCGCTTTTTCGGTCGAAAAGCGGCGATTTTAAAGGCGTTTTTGTGCGCTAAAAGCATAAACACCTCATTATAAAACAATTACGTTTCCCGTAATTATTCCAGTATTTCACGACCAACTGCAAGTTGGTTTCAAATAAGCGATTCTGCGACGCTACCAATTTTACAAAGTGTCAGCGAATGGCGCATAAAACTGACACTTTGATAAAAGTTACCTATATTAATATATGATGCCATAATCTGTGGATATGGTGTAGTTTTGTAATCTTTTTCGAGGACTCAACTCTTGGAGAGAGATGTGAGATGGACTTGGGATGAGAAGAGAACCTTACTTGTCCGATACAGGGCGTATGGACAATCCCAACTCTCGTCCGCGACTAATCTGTGTGCGCTCGCCAGAGTTTATGTAGAGATGCCATGCCTCCTTCTTGTTGTCGCACACTGTCGATGTCCAATAATGACCGTCCGACTCGCTGTCTTCAAGCATATTGCCTGCCCAATTGCCGGCAGCAGGAAGGAAGATAGTGTTGCCGTTAGGGCCTTTTATCTCGAAGCCATTCTTGCCGTTCTTCTTGGTCCACTTCCAAATGCACTGCGACAACAGTTCCTGGAAGTCCTTGTCGGTAGGCATTCTCCACTGCTCTCCCCAATGCTCACGGGCAGCGTCATTGTCGGGTGTCAGCACTCCCTTGTCGTCAGTGTAGCCGTTGGAGCAGAGATTGTCCAGTCCGCAGTTGCATGTTTTGGAGTTGCGCTCTGAGTAAGAAGTCTTCTTCTCTGTCTCACCCCATGCGAAATACTGCCCGAAATCCTCCGGCGAGTCAGCACCGATATTGCATGAAGCCCATTTTACTGACAGACCGAGGTCAACGGCCTGAACATGTTCCGGCGCAGTCTTCTCGCTGCAACCAGAGACCGCGATGCAGCATACAAGGGCTGCAACGAAAGATTTTATTGTTGTTATTGTTTTCATAGAAAGTAAATTAACTTGGTTATTGACCGCAGATTCTACCAAATTCTCGCAGATTATTATTAGGTGGGTTCTATAAATTAGTTCTTTGCAAGCAAAGCGGCAGAGCCGAGTTCTTTCAGTGACATCATTGTCTATCTTATAGAGGAAAGTTCTCAAAAATGTCTCAAGCTAATTTATAGAACCCACCTTATTTCAGTTTACTGTCGTGAAGTAGCTGGTGCGGAGATCAAGGTTATGCTGTTCGCCCGTAAGCTCCACGATGGTCTGTTGACGGATGTCTGCTGATGATGCGGCAATCTTTATCTGGTATTTGCCAGCATCAATGCTCCAGTGGCCGTTGTTGTAATATCCGAGCTGTTGTGGGGAAAGTCCGAAGGTGATGGTCTTCTTCTCTCCAGCCTTCAACGACACGCGAGCAAAACCTTGAAGCTGTATCGGACGGATATTCGCATTGCTGCCGTCGGGTGAAACATAAAGCTGTACTATCTCGTCGCCGTCAACCTTGCCCGTATTCTCCACATCAACACTGATGTTGAAGCGCGCATCGCAGTCGGCGGTAGTCATGCGCTGGTCGTCAGTAATCTGAGAGTTAGAAGCAGGCTTGCCATTAACCATGATGTTTGAATACTCAAAGGTGGTGTAACTCAGACCGTAGCCGAAAGGATAGGCTATGCGACTGTCTTTCTCCACAGAAGTGTTGTAGCATATAGGCTCACGGATTTCCTCGGCAGGATAGCTGACACTCAGCTTGCCAGAAGGAGAAACCTTGCCGTAGAGTATGTCGGCAACAGCGTTTCCGCCCTCCTCGCCCGGATACCATGCCTGAATGACAGCGGCGCATTTCTCCGCAAGACCTGAGATAACCTGCGCACGACCGCCAAAGACAACAAGTACCACTGGCTTTCCTGTAGCAACAAGTTTCTCGACAAACTCTTCTTGCTTGCCCGGCAGACGAAGGGTGGTGCGGTCACGGTTCTCGCCGCAGAGTATGGCGTTCTCACCGACAGCGGCAACGATGACATCACTCTCCGCCGCAATCTTCAACGCCTCGTCAAGGTTTGCCTCTTCGCCAGAGTCAATCATGCGGTTCTGTATATCCTTGAGATAAGCGGTACGAGGGTCGCCACTCTGGTCAACAATGGTCTCAACAATCTCCGTCCAGTCGCATCCACGGCTATAAGACAAGGTAACACCCTGCGGTTTCTGCGCCTCCATACCCATCTTCAGGTTCACAATCTTCGGATGCTGGTCGTCTTCTATCGACTGTTTCCAGAAGAAACGCATCGCTTGGTAAGTGTAGTCGCCGAGCATCGCCCACATAGAGTTGGCATTAGGCCCTACAAGAGCGACCTTCAGCTTATCGTCGGAAGCGCACAACGGCAGAACACCGTCGTTCTTCAGAAGCACTACCGACTGTGTCGCCAACTCGTAAGCTGTCTGACGTTCTTCGGGTGTATCGAGCGTGATATGCCCTGACTCATAGAGCTTTGGATTACTGTCGAGCAGTCCAAGCTCCGCCTTGTGTCGCAAAACTCGCTTCACAGCAGTCTCAAATGTCTGCTGAGAGACAAGCCCTTGGTCTATGGCTTCCTGAAGATGCTTATAGCTGTTGCCCTCCGGGAAATCAACATCGTTGCCCGCGTTTATAGCCGCAGCAGCACGCTGAACATCATTCAGACTATCGTCTATCTGCTCTATTGAGCCGTAATCGCTGACCATTATACCGTCGTAACGGAGGTATTTGCGCAGTATGTCTTCCTGAATACGCTTGTTTGCCACACATTTTGTGCCATCAACAGCGTGGTAGCCTGTCATTACCGTCTTGCTGCCGGCAGTGCGAATAATAGCCTCATGAGGAAGGAGAATCTCCTCCATCAGCTCCTTCTCAGGCGCATCGCCTCCACCGCCGTAGCCAAGGAAATGCTTTGTGCAGGCAGCAACGCCCTCACGGAGATTGCCGTGCTGCAGACCTTTCACGAAAGCAACACCCATCGCCGCTGAGAGGTAAGCATCCTCGCCGTACGACTCCTCCAAACGGTTGAACGAAGGATTCTTCACAACATCCACCATCGGCGACAGCGTCTGAAAGCCTCCCATCTTGCGCAAGGCAGTAGCTGTCTGGAAAGTCTTCACCTCCGCCAACGCCGGGTTGAACGAACAAGCGAGGCCTATCTGCTGCGGATAGACAGTGGCATCATAGCCATCGATACCACTAAGAACCTCCTCATGGAGCAAGGCCGGAATGCCAGAAGGCGTGTTGTTAATAAGCCAGTCCTGCATCTGCGCCACCATATCACGGAGTTCGTCAGCCGTCTTGCGCGTGTTAAGCGCGAACTGCGAGAAATGGCCTATGCCGTTAGGAATGAGTTTTCTACACAACGCAGTATCGAGCTTATCGTTCTCATCGAAGAACTGCGTCATATAGATGCCTTGCAGCTGTGCAATTCGCTCCTCCTGCGACATCTTTTCATACAGGCCGTTCACCTTATCGTCTATAGACTCTTTGGTGCAAGCCACTGTCATAGCTATTGAAGTCATAATAAGAATACCCTTTTTAAATATATTCATGTTATTTTTATTAGGTTAGGAGTTCAAGGAGTTACAAGGAGTTCAAGGAGTTACAAGAAGTTCAAGGAGTTCAAGGAGTTCAAGACATTACCTGTCATAAAGTACCAAGGAAGATTCTCTTTGTCTTTAGTTAACCTCAAGACTAATGTCTTGAACTTCTTGAAACTCCTTGGACTCCATGAACTTCTATTCAAACTTTCTTTAGGTGGGTTCTATAAATTAGTGCCCACAAGTTAAATCATTAATGGGTTTATATATG
>JABUUE010000032.1:26525-31547 GCA_021443335.1 Bacteroidaceae bacterium | reverse complement strand
GGCAAGTCTGCGAATAAGCGAGAGCAATCAAGCTTGCTTGATATGTCGAGCGAAAGCAGATTCGCCTATGGCAAGCCTAACATAACCCCCTTAATTATTAAACTTGTGGGAACTAATTTATAGAACCCACCTTAACTTTACTAACCTTAATTTATGGAAAACATTTTGAAGCATTCAGGTATTAACTTGATGGCAGTTTCCATTACTCTTGGTTTTTCTCTTATGTTAGCGGCGCCTTCTACGGCTTTTGCCGCAGGAGAGACTGTTGCCCTACAGAGTGCGCAGCAGCAGAACAAGATTAATGGACAAGTAGTAGATGAGAACGGTGAGCCGCTTATCGGCGTTACTGTTCAGGTGAAGGGAACGAAAATCAGGACTGTCACTGATTTCGACGGAAACTATTCTATCGAGGCGAAGCCGGGCGCGGAACTGGAATTCACTTACATCGGTTACACGACTCAAAGGCTGAAGGCGTCTAACGGTCTTCACGTGCAGTTGAAGCCAGACGCTGTAGGCTTGGAAGACGTTGTGGTCATCGGTTATGGTACTGTCAAGAAAAAGGATTTGACAGGTGCTGTGGCGCAGGTGAAGAGCGAGGACATTCTTATCTCGCCTACAGGAAACGCTATGGAAGCCCTGCAAGGTAAGATTGCGGGTATGGACATCGTTAAGAGCACTGGTCAGATAGGCGAGAACCCGGAGATTCTGCTTCGTGGCTCACGTTCCATCTACGGCAGCAACGAGCCTCTGTTCATCATCGACGGTGTTCCGGGCAGTTACTCGGAAATCAACCCTTCAGACATTGAGACCATCGACGTCCTCAAGGACGCTTCCTCAACAGCCATCTATGGTTCTGCCGGTGCCAATGGTGTAGTTATGATTACCACCAAGCGCGGTAATACAGGAAGTGTGCGCGTCAATTTCGACGCTTACTACGGATGGGGCGGCAAGCCTAACTTCGAGAAAGGTATGACTGGCAGCGAGTGGACAAATTATCAGAGGGAGGCTTATAGGTATGTCAATGGCAGTTATCCTACAGACATGGCTTCAGTCTTCGGTAATGATACATATCTCAAAGCCTACAATGCAGGCAAGTGGATTGACTGGGTGGATCAGTTGTCAGGCAACAATGCCAGCTCGCAGAAATACAGCCTTTCCGTAACAGGCGGTTCCGAGAAGACCAAGATATACGCTTCTGCAGCCTATACCAAAGACCAGGGCGTGTTGAAGAACGACAATATGGAGAAGTTTGCAGTACGCCTTAACATCGACCAGCAACTCTTCTCATGGGCGAAGATAGGATTTACCTCAAACCTTACTCACTCCAACCGTAACCAGGGCGTGAAGAACACGTTCACAAAGGCACTCACCTCATTCCCTCTTGGAGATGTTTACGACAGCGAAGGTCGCATACAGCATGAATACATAAGCAACCAATACACTCCTTTAGGCGACTTCATCGACAACCAGTATAAGAACAACACTCGCGGCACTTATGTAAATGCCACAGGTTATCTTGAGATTAACCCTATCGACGGACTTTCGCTGCGTACCCAGATTAGCGGTAACCTTTACTCCTCACGTTTAGGACAGTATTGGGGCAAGCAGGCCAATGCTAACCTTCCTTCTTACGCGGCGGCTCCTTACGCACTAAAGACGCACAACGACTCTTACGCTTACACATGGGAGAACATCCTCTCATACACAAAGACCATTAAAGACCACACTTTCGGCGGAACATTCATCACTTCTTGGACAAAGGATGTCGCTGAGTCAACCATGGCAGGCGGTGCAGGTTATCTTGTTGACAGCTGGGGATTCAACCAGTTGGCTTCAGGCGCAAACAACCGCTACATCTATTCTGACTACCAGCAGACACAGAAGATGAGCTACGCTATCCGCTTGAACTACTCATACAAAGGCAAATATCTCGTTTCCTTCTCCAACCGCTGGGATGGCGTCTCTTGGTTCTCTGAGGGTCACAAGTGGGACAGCTTCGCGTCGGGAGCTCTTGCATGGCGCATCTCTGAGGAGTCGTTCATGGAAAGCACAAAGTCATGGCTCAACAACTTGAAGCTCCGCGTAAGCTACGGTGTCACAGGTAATGCCGGTGGTACTGGCGCTTATGTTACACAGACACAGGCTTACCTCTACCCTGCATGGGGCGTTACACGCGAAGGCAATTACGTGCAGTTTGCACAATATACAGGAACATTCGCTGGTAGCGACCTCGGATGGGAGAAGTCGTACAACTGGAATGTCGGTCTTGACTTCGCCGTTGTTGACAACCGCATCGACGGTAGCATCGAGTGGTTCAACACCACTACCAAGGGCTTGCTCTTCAAGCGTCAGCTGCCTATCACCTCTGGTATCACAGGATGGGGCTCTCCATTGTCAAGCTGGCAGAACCTTGCCGAAACACGCAACTACGGTATTGAGTTCACTATCAACAGCCGAAACATACAGACAAAGCACTTCACATGGACAACATCTCTCACCGGAACATGGGAGAAGGAAAGAATCCTCAGTCTGCCTAACGGTGACCTTGTTGGCGAGAACCTGTTCGAGGGCAGCCCTATCCGCTCTATCTACGACTATAAATATGCCGGCATCTGGGGAACAGACACCGACAAGGCCACTCTCGACAGTTATGGCGTAGAGCCTGGCTTCATCAAGATTGAAACAGTGGAGAAGGTAGATAAGGATGGCAAGTCAGACGGCGGTGTTCACAAATACAGCCCTGACGACCGTCAGATAATCGGTCACAAGAACCCTAACTGGATTCTCGGTCTCAACAACACCCTCACATTCTACGGCTTCGACTTCACCATATACGCTATGCTCCGCTATGGTCAGACCATTGAAAGCAGTCTGTTAGGTTATTACACAGCAGAGAACTCTGTCACCAAAAACCAGCTTGCGGGCGTGAAATACTGGACAGAAGACAATCAGGGAGCTTACTTCCCACGCCCTGGTACGGGCTCTAAGCAGACCGTTACCTCTGCGTTGCGCATCGTTGACGGCTCGTTCATTAAGATAAAGAACATCACTCTCGGCTACACGCTGCCAAAGTCTATCACTCGTCACGCTCTCATCGAAAAGTGCCGTTTCTACTTCACAGCATACAATCCTTTCATCTTCGCAAAGGAGTCATTGCTTAAGAACACTGACCCGGAAACAGGCGGCTCCGACAATTTCCCTACTTACAAGCAGTATGTGGTAGGCGTTAATATTACATTATAATAATGATTAATTATTAATGATTAACGGTGAATGATGAATGGTGAATGATGAATGATTAATTCGGAGCGACGAAACACCGCATTAATCAATAATCAATAATAATTAATAAATAATAAATAATCAATCATTTCGCTCCGCATTAATCAATAATAATTAATAAATAATAAATAATCAATAACAATGAAACGCAATATGAAAAACATAATCTTTGTCCTCGCCCTTGGCTCGCTTGCGCTGCAAGGATGCTCGTTGGACGAGAACAACCCCGGCGGTTTCACTCTCGAAAATATTGCCACCTCCGCCGAAGGCTATGAGACACTCCTCAACAACTGTTATTTCGGACTGGAGCGCCACTACTATGGCTCTGCTGGTACAGGAAGCATCGATGAAGGTTACATGAACTTCACCGAGGCAAGTACCGACCTCTGGACATACAAGACAAACAAGGAAGGCTCTTACAACCATATCTACTGGATGTATGCCGGTGCTTCTCCAAACACCACTTACACCAACAATATGTGGAACTCTGCCTACGATGGCATCGGAGCATGTAACCTCGCGATAGAGAGTGTGCCTATGTGCACTGAGCTTACAACGGCGCAGCGTAACTCCAAACTTGCCGAAGCTCGTTTCCTACGCGCGGTCTATTACTACAATATCGTTGAGATGTTCGGCGCTGTTTACAAGTCAATGGCTGTGGAAAGTGCTGTAAACTACGAGCCTACACGCACGCAGCCACTCGAGATTTACCGCGACATCATCATTCCCGACTTGGAGTTTGCCTTCGAGCATCTCGCCGTAGGCACTGATGCCACCCTCATCCCTACCAAGAAGTCCGCCCTCGCTTTCCTTGCCAAGGCTTGTCTGCAGAGCAAGCAATACACCGACGAGTTCCTGCAGAAGGGTCTGGATGCTGCCAAGAAACTCATCACCGACTGCGAGTCTGGCGGTGCTACTTACAACACCTTCATGTATCCTAACTATGAGGATGTGTTCAAAGAGGCTAACAATATGACCAACAAAGAGGCCCTCTGGAAGTACAACCTCTATGCAGATTCCAACAACTATGGCTCGAGCAACGGTAACTACCGTCTGAACCGCAACCATGAGTATTTCACCTGTCAGCTCTCCACCTTCGGAGCGCGCGAGGACAACCAGGCGTCAAAGCTCTCTGGCGATGCGGGAGGCTACAACGGCATCCTCATGCCTACACAGCACCTCCTCAGCCTCTTTGTTCAGGGCGACGGCACCCTCGACCCTCGTTTCCACACCATCTTCACCACACAGTGGAAGGCAAACAAGGAATACAAATGGACCGAGAGCGATGTTAAGCATTACGGCAAAGAAGCTGCCATGGTAGATAGGAAGATAGAGAAGGACGCCACAGCCATCAAGTTCGTCATGCCGCAGGATGCTGACTATGCCGCAGAGGTGGCTGGCAAAACCACTTCAAACTACCTCCTCGTTGACTATAAGGATGTTTACGACGATGCGAAGCGCAACATCATCATGCAGAGAAACGGCGGCGAGAATATGTTCTGCTACTTCTATCCTTCACTCAAGAAGCACAACAGCACCCGTTTCTACGTGGCAAATGCCTCCAAGCAGCGCAACGGTAACCTCAACGCCATGCTCATCATGCGTATGCCGGAGATTTACCTTATCGCGGCAGAACTCGACATCTACCTCAACGGCGGCTCAAACGCAATGGCTTATATCAACAAGGTTCGCAGCCGTGCTGGCGCAAAGGTTCTTAATGAGGCGCCAAACCTCCGCACC
>JABUUE010000032.1:16604-22698 GCA_021443335.1 Bacteroidaceae bacterium | reverse complement strand
CCCCCACGACCCTTTAGGAGACTGGGGGGCTAATTATAATGATTCTAATAGCACCGATATAGTTTACTCTTGGATAAATCCTTTTTGTAGAATAGTTAGATGCAAATTGTTTGTCAAAGCGGCGTTTTGCTTACACTTTGTCATTTTCGCGTTGTACAATATTTGGCAACAGTTAGAGTTAAACGCAGGGGGATATGGCGATAAAAGGGATGGTTTGGAGGTAAAATCCAAGCAAATGAGGCAAAAGTCCCACGAACTTGCATCGTTTCTCATAGAGAAACGCATCGAAAATCATAGGAAAAGGTGGCGAAAGTCATAGGGTTTTTGCTCGAAAACAGGCGATTTTGGGGTCGAAAAGCAGTGATTTTGCAGGCATTTTCCTGTGCTAAAAATAGAAGTTCCTTATTATAAGTAGGTTACATTTCTTGCTATAATTGCGGTATTTCAGAGCCAATTGCAAGTTGTTTTCGCGGAAGCGATTTTAGTGAGCTGCGGATTTTACAAAGTGTCAGAATTATGCGCCATTTGCTTACATTCTGACAAAACGATATTTTCTCTTATGAACTATTTTGAATAATCGAATGAACTATTTAGGGCAGTCGAATGAACTATTTTGAATAATCGAATGAACTATTTGGGGCAGTCGAATGAACTATTTGGGACAATCCAGGTTAAGAGTTTGATGTTACGACGGGCGGCAGAGTTTTCTCTTGCCGCCTGTTGTATTATAAACACTTATTTCATAGGGAGAAAGAGGCGGTTTGCCTGCACTGTGGCATTATTTTGGCGCAAAAAGTGTCCGTAAGGCTTGTTAATTCGCTTTTTTTTAAGTTTTTTTTTGTTTCTTGAATAAAAAAGAATAATTTTGCAACGGATGAATAATTTTTAACCAGCCCCCTAACCGTTAACCATTGACAAAATAATAAATAGCACAAAATAATGACTATGGAAAACATTCTGAAACGAAACCTAATGACAGTTTCCATTGCCCTTGGTCTTGCCCTCGCTATGGTGTCGCCCTTCGCGGTCTTTGCCGCTGACGAGGCTGCCGCTATGCAGAGCGCGCAGCAGAACAAGATTAATGGACAAGTATTGGACGAGAACGGTGAGCCGCTTATCGGCGTTACTGTTCGAGTAAAGGGAAAACAAGGCGGTACGATAACCGATTTCGACGGCAATTTCTCTATTGACGCAAAGCCAGGCACTGAGTTGGTGTTCACCTATGTCGGTTATAGAGACATTACCAAGAAGGCATCAGCAGGAATGAAGGTGCAGATGGAGATAGATGCGCAAGGACTGGACGAAGTGGTGGTAATAGGCTTCGGTACGGTAAAGAAGCGCGACGTAACGGGTGCTGTGGCGCAGGTTAAGTCTGACATTATCCTTCAGACTCCTACCACGGACGTGCAGTCGGCTCTCCAAGGTCGTATCTCTGGTCTCGACATTAACGAGGGCGAGATGCGTATTCGTGGTAACCGCTCCATCAATGGTAGCAACGCGCCGTTGGTAATCATCGACGGAGTGCAGGGCGGTTCGCTCGGCGACCTCAACCCACAGGATATTGAGACTATCGACGTAATGAAAGATGCCTCGTCAACAGCCATCTACGGTTCGCAGGGTGCCAACGGTGTAATCATCGTTACAACGAAGAAGGCAGAGACAGGAAAGGTGAACGTGTCGTACGATGGATATGTAACATGCGCCTTCCGCCCAGACCGTCCTGACTATCGCTCACCAGAGGATTACTACAACACCCGCAAGCTTGCTGCCATAAACTCTGGCGACTGGCAGGGTGACGACCGCGTGCTCTTCGACAGCGACGCTTCGCAGGATGCTTACAAGGCTGGCGTATGGACAGACTGGGAGAATCTGTTGCAGCGCAAGAGCACATGGAGCACAAAGCATACTGTGACACTCTCCGGTGGAAACGAAAAGACTTCGGCACGCTTCTCTCTCGGATATTCTAAAGACGGAAGCAAATGGAAGAAGGCTGGAGGTACTGACAAGTTCATACTCCGTGCAAACATTGACCATAAACTATATGAATGGATATCAGCTGGCGTCAGCTTCCAGCTCACTCACGGCCGCACTTCTCACTCTCCTTACGAGAAGGCTGTGGTAACAGGCTTGGAGCTCGGCTCGCCTTACGGTATATGGGACCCGGATGCCCGCACGTACAACATCGTCACAACTCTTGTTGAAAGACCATTGTCTGACTCAGAGTATGTGAACCCGCTGTGGGACGACTATATTACAAGGAAATATGAGGCTGAGAACTACTACACAAACACTGTGGCGAACGCTTATCTCGACATCCATCCTATCGACGGATTGAACTTCCGCACGCAGTTTAATGCTCACCTTACGAACTCTTCTTCTGGTAGCTATCTCGACGGCAGTGCTGCCTATATCCTTCAGGACAAGGGCGCTGCCGACCGCAATAAGTCAACAATGACGAAAGGCTCGGGCACTTATTATGAGTGGAACAACGTTCTTACTTATAACTTCAAGTTCCTCCCGGAAGACCATCATCTCGGCTTGACCTTCCTTACCACTTTCCGCAGGTCTCTGCACGACGAGCTGTCAGCAACATCTTTAGGACAGACGCTGGCTTCAAATCTCTGGTGGAACCTTGCAAGCAACGACGGAGCGGCTAACGCGCAGACACACTCCAGCAAATATACTCAGTCGCAGAACTTCTCTTATGCTGCCCGCGTGTCATACGACTGGAAGAGCCGTTACCTCTTCACCGCTTCCCTGCGTAGGGATGGCGACTCTCGTTTGGGGCAAGGTCATAAGTGGGATTGGTTCCCTTCAGCGGCGTTGGCATGGCGTCTTTCTGACGAACCGTTCATGGCAAAGACAAAGAAGTGGCTCGACGACCTGAAGATTCGTGCCACATACGGTGTGACAGGTAATGCCGGTATCGGTATCTACGGCACAAAGTCGGGTATCACTTTCGCCAACTGGAGTTTCGGATTCCAGGATGAGGCCGCAAACCGATATATTCTGGGTGTCCAGGACAACAACGGTTCGGGACTCTGGGTGCTTGGTAATCCTGACACTAAATGGGAGAAGTCAACAACCTACGACATCGGTTTCGACGCCATCTTCCTCAACAGTCGCATCAACGTGACATTCGACTGGTATCTCACAAACACCAAGGACGTAATCCTCCTCCGCCAGTTGCCTACTTCTTCTGGTCAGGACGGAAAGTATGCTATTTTCACAAATATCGGTTCTACGAAGAACACTGGTGTCGAAGTATCTATCAACACTCGTAATATCGTTACAAAGAACTTCGAGTGGAACTCAACACTCACCTTCTCTGCCAACTCAGAAAAGATTACAGACCTCGTGGACGGTACAAACATACAGGTGGGAACAAACAAGGAAGACGGTACTCTTATGATAGGTCATCCTATAAAGTCGTTCAACACATTTACCTACGAGGGCATCTGGAAAACATCCGAGAAAGAGGCTGCCTCACAGCTTTACAAGAATGCTGATAAGACAGAATGTTTCGTTCCTGGCGATGTTAAGGTGGCAGACCTTGATGGCGACGGCATAATCGACCAGAACAAGGATATCGGCTATGTAGGCTCTACTTCTCCGAACTGGTTCGCAGGTTTCAGCAACGACTTCCGTATCAAGGATTTCGACGTAAGTATATATATGTATGCTCGTTGGGGACAGTGGGCAGAGAGCAAGGTGGCAAACTATCAGCCTGCAACAGGCAATATGTACACCAACTACAACTACTGGGCTGCTGATACGAACGAGAGCGGTACACTGCCAGCTCTTAGAAAGGGCGCCAAGCTGTTCGACTATGTAGGCTATCAGTCGCTACAGTATTGTGAAAACTCTTTCATAAAGATTAAGCGCATCAGCCTCGGCTACACATTGCCAAAGTCTGTTCTTAAGAATGCGGGAATAAACAAGATTCGTTTCTATGCAACAGTAAACGATCCGTTCTACTTCGTTAAGAACGATTGGCAGAAGAATTATGACCCAGAAGGAGCACAGCGCAGTGTTACTCTCGGTCTGAATGTTATTTTCTAATCACTTTGAGTTATTTATTATTTATTAATGATTAATGATTAATTCGGAGCGAAACTTCAATTATTGATTAAATATGAAAAGCTTTTTGAATAAATATATTTTCGGTTCACTCCTTTTCGGAGCGATATCGATGACATTCTCTTCTTGTAGCCTTGATGAGTATAATCCGTCGGGCGAGGGTGCTGACGAAGTGTTCGTAACGGCACAAGGAATGGAAGGTCTTGTTAACCAGATGTATTATAACTTCCGTTGGAAATACTATGGACGTGAAGACCCAGTGCTCTACATGGAAGGCTCTGCGGACATCTGGCAGAACCTCGCAAGTTCGTACGAGTACGGTATGCAGCTCACACGTTGCGTCAACCTTCAGGGCGACCGCGGTCAGATGGCAAACGTTTGGAACCGTGTCTATGACAACATAAACGACTGTAATGCTATCATCAACCGTATCAATGACGCTGGCGGAATGACCGCTGATGTTCGTGAGACATTCGAGGGCGAAGCGCGCTTCATGCGCTCTTATTGCTACTGGTGGCTTGTGGAGTTCTTCGGCGACATCGAACTTCGTACTCAGGAAACTGGTGCGCCTACCTTCTCTGCCGCGCGCACTCCTCGCGAGCAAATCTATGATGAGGTCATAATCCCTGATGCAAAGAGGGCTGCCGAACTGCTTCCTGTCAAGGAATACAAGGGACAGATAGGACGCTCTACAAAGAAAGCGGCTAAGGCTCTCCTTGCCCGTGTGCTCCTCACTCGTGCGCAGTATGAGGAAGAAGGCAGCGCTGCACAGATGGCATTGTACGACTCTGCTTATGTGGCTGCGATGAATATGATTGAGAATATAGAAGCCCTCAACGTTAAGCTTTATGCCACATACGATGATATCTGGAAGGCTCGTAACAACAAGAACAATACTGAGTTTCTTTGGGTGACAACATTCTCTGAGAATTCTGCTCTCGATCCTGACTCAAAGCCTAACCGCGTGTTCCGCTATTTCGCTCCACGTCTGAATGGTAATGGTGGTATCACCTCTTCAAGTTGGGAGTATCCAAAAGAGGGTGGAATGGTTCAGCCTTCATATTACTTCATGACATTGTGGGAGGACTGGGATGCTCGCTACGACGCAATCTTCCAGGAAGAATTCCCTGCACAGAAGGATTTTTCGTGGAACTTCGCTGCAGCTCTCCGCTTCAACGAGCAAAATATACTTGTCGGAAAAAAGGTTAAGAAGGACGAGACAGTAATGAGATTCACGAAGGATGAGGTTACTGAGGAGATGAAGAAAGCCGTAAACTATGCTTACGTTGGTGTGAACGATATCTTTGACCTTACAACAAAGAACTCTTACGGCGGTGCTCGACTCTTTAATATAAAGGACTCTGAGATAGTGTCACAAGGCCATTCAGAGTATGCGGCGACAGCGTTCCCACGCTTTATGAAATATCGTGTTTGGGACCCAGACATGCCGGACGGACCAAAGTTGCTTGCTGACCCTGCAGGACAGTTCGGTTATGGCGATGTTCCAGTGATGCGTTTTGCTGAGGTGCCGCTTATCGCTGCTGAGTGTCTTATCAAACTCGGTCGTACAGGTGAAGCCGCTGAAATCATCAACAAACATATTCGTAACGCCCGCGTCGTAAAGGCTGGTCATAAGCTCTCGGAAGCTCAGGTAACGCCAAGCGATATGACGATAGAATGGATTATGGAAGAGCGTGCTCGCGAGCTTTGCGGCGAATGGCTCCGCTGGTTCGACTGCAAGCGTATCTACGCTAAGTTCGACAAGAACGCTACAAATCCTGGTCGTGGATATAAGGAAGACGGTACATTCTCTAAGATTATCAGAGGACGCAACCCAAGTATGACCAGCGACGACTGTCTGCAGGAATATCACGCTCAGCGCCCAATTCCAAACACCTTCCTCGACAAACTTCAGAATGCAAATGAGTTTGGACAGAACAAGGGTTACGATCCATACGTGCGTCAATAAATAGAACTGGCCATCGGCCCCCTAAAGGGGGGATTGGCTCTGGCT
>JABUUE010000032.1:0-15418 GCA_021443335.1 Bacteroidaceae bacterium | reverse complement strand
GGTTATCTCCGCAAGGCTGGCGCTTCTGACCAGGATGCTAAAGTAGAGATAAAGGACGCTATTGTAACTATCGAAGTAGGCGCAAATGCTGAGCAGGGACAGATTATCTTCGAGCACAACCGTGGCGGTAACAACTATTCATTCTACGTAATCGACGCTACAAAGCAGAAACAGGTGATGATGTCAACACCTCGTTGCCCAGATGATAATATCAAGAACAACTATTCTGTTTTCAATGTTTATCCAGGTCGCAGATACTATGTTATCTCTTCTGACAAGGGTTCTGTGGAGCTCTACGGTATTTACTACAACAAGGTTTCTTCTGACAACTATATCACATCAGTTAACGGCTCAGGCGAAGGTCCAACACCTCCTCCAACACCAACAACAGAGAAGTGGACTGCTGCTTCATCTTACACTGAGGTAGTTGAGAATCCAGAGACTGGCGAGATAACATACAACGCTAAGGGTGATGCTATTGCAGCTTACAGTACACTCGGCGAAGAGGGTAAGGCTTCTATCGTGAAGATTGAAGGTACTAACTTCACTGGTGAGCACGTATCTGGTCCTATTGCTAACTTCAAGGACGCTGAAGGTCTCGACCCATCAGTAGAAGGACAGCCAGCACGCGGCATCCTCGAGGAGCAGGTTGACAACACATGGAGCGGTGCTAAGGTGCAGAAGCTCAGCAAGACTGGCAGAGAGCTTCCTCTTGCTTACGTTCAGGGTAAGGGTAATCCTGTAAACATCGACCTCGTAACTGTTGAGCAGATTATTACAGAAGGCGAACCTTCAGGTCGCTTCCGCGCTAACTGGAACGGTTCTTACTACAAGGCTGACGGCTCTACAGGCGGTCCAAAGAACGGTACATACGTTTCTCTCTCTCCAAAGACTGACGGTACATTCAAGGTAGGTTTATGGGTGAACAAGGGTAACCGTGAGCTCTATGTATGCGATGATTTCGACTACAAGGCAAAGGCTTTCGGCACAGACGTTAAGGTTTCTGGTTATATCAACGGTACTACATGGAAAGACGATGAGACATCAGACGAAGAGTACATCAGCTTCATGAAGTTCCAGGAGAATATCAAGACAAAGGCTGAAATCGCTGTAGAGGAAGATCCAACAGCTACTCCTGCTGACGGCGACTACTTTATAATCGGTAAGGGCAACCAGGCTTCTTGGGTATGGCTTACTTTCAATGTTACAGCTAACAGAACATACTACATCTTCAACAAGAACACTCAGCTTGGTCTTATGGATGTAGAGTTCACTTCTGGTGGCACATCTGCTATTGAGAACATCCCTGCTGCAAATCCAGTAGTGAAGAGCAACATCATCGTTAACCTTGCTGGTCAGATTGTTGACTCTAACTATAAGGGAATCGTTATCAAGAACGGTAAGAAGTATTTGATGAAGTAAAAAAGGAACCTCTCCCTAACCCTCCCCACAAGGGGAGGGAACTATAAGGTTACCCTATAAAAGAACATATAGTTTGGGGAAAATAAAAAGGTTGCGAGCTGAAAAGTTCGCAACCTTTTTTGTGGTTTATGTAAGAAAAGACGCAGATTATTTGGGATTAATCTTGTTTTTCCTTAATTTTGTCCCCGTAAATGAAATGAAGTTAATCCTTAAAATATTCTTATGACTAACCTACGAAGCTTTTGCCTGTTTGCTATGGTTTGCTGTCTGTTTGCGACGGCGGCAATGGCGCAAACCAAGGCTGACGGCACTAACGACCCAGACTGTGTTGTTGAGAAATGGAGTGATAGTTCTACTTATCCGAAAGTTATTGATATAAACTTCAGCGATGAGTCGTGGCCCGACACATGGCAGGGGAAGTATGCTGTTGACTGTCCGGAGTATGTGAACGACATGGCCCAGAAGTTTGGCGGCTATGTGAAAGCCATACTCGAGACTCCTGCCAATGGTGGCAACGGGGTAACATATCCAGTGATGTTCCACAACTGCACCTTTGCCAACAGGAAATCGTATGGCGGTTTCGCAGGAACTACTGCCGCTATGGGCAGGATTTACGACGAGCAGTCGCCAGCAGGAGTCAACAAGGGTTTTCCTAATGATTGGAGTATGACAGGCCATAAGGTGATGTTAGAAGACAATGTGCAGTATGATGCGAAGGGAAAACCCGTGCGTGGCGAGGCTGGTTTTGTGCAGATGTGTCGCACGAAGAACGAGGCTGGCAACACCACTGCCAAGAAGAAGGAGTGGTTTGGATGGGTAGAGATAGACCATATCCCTTATGTTGACCGCATACAATGGTCGTGGTCGAACACTTCCGCTGGTCGCGGTATCAAATGTGACTACAAGATAGGCGATGGCGCTTGGCAACCTTTGGCATGGTTTGCCTCCGAGCAGATAGATAATAAATATACGGCATTCTCTGACCAAGGCTATTTCGTGGAGAATGAGATTAAGGCTGCTGATGTGTCAATACGTTGGTATGTGTGGGATGGCGAAAGAAGAATACAGGATGGCGGTCCGGTGCAAGCGAACTTCGGAACGTTTACTACCAACATTATGGATTGGTATCAGGCAGCGCGACTGCATAAGATACAAATCTTCGGCAATGAGATAACGGCGGAGCAGGCACAGTATGCGCGCGACAACAAGGTGTCAGACCCAGGCGAACTGACAGACCTGTCCATCTTTGACGGAGGCACCAGCGGTGGTGACGATGAGATAGACACTGCCCCCGATGCCGATGCACCGGTTATGTTTTATGTAGTGGCTCAGGATGGTAGTGGTAAATACACAAAGATACAAGATGCCATAGACGCTGTGCCAGAAGGGGCGCGCGGCATTATATATATCCGTCCCGGCGTGTATGAGGAGAATATCTATTGCGGCACAAAGACCTCTCGAAACAAGTTCATAAGTCTGATAGGAGAGAATAAAGAGACTACAATACTCACATCGTCCGTCAGTCGTGGCAGTGGCAGTAAAACGTATAACGACTGCGCTGCACTTAACGTGTTCACCGACCGCTTCTATGCGGAAAACCTTACGATACGCAACACGAGTGGCAACCACGGACAGGCAGAGGCTCTGTTTACTCACGGCGATGCGCATGTTTTTAATAACTGTCTTATCTCTGGTTATCAAGATACATACAAGGCGAATATCGGCGCGCGCGGATATTTCACGAATTGCACCGTGGTTGGCGCAACAGATTTTATATACGACAGTGGCTTGGAATGGTTTGAGAACTGCGAGATACGTTGCGTGAAGGGTGGTAACGGATATATCACTGCCGCTGCCGACGCTTGGAAGAAGATGGCACAGTTGGCATATCCGTCGCTGAGCTATGTGCGTTTCTATGTAGGACTGTTTTTCAATAACTGCAAGATTACCGCTGAAGAAGGTACGGCAGCCGCCAGTTATACGCTTGGTCGCCCGTGGAAAGAGCAGGCAGGAACGATGTTCATGAATTGCACTCTCGGCAATCATATCAAGCCAGCAGGATGGACAGACTGGGAGAACAGAGGCTCCGGCGACAAGTGCACTTACTTCGAATATCGTAACAAGAACGTCGATGGCAGTTTGGCAGATGTGTCAAAGCGCGTCAGTTGGTCGCATCAGGCTACCGATGAGGAGGTGGAAGCATATATGAATGCCGACTTCATGTTCAAATATGCGTCAGACGTTCCTTTCAATTATAAGCGAATACTGAAAGGCGCAAATAGTCCTGAGGGCTTCACTATCGAAGGAAACACTATCTCATGGACTCCCGATGAGAAGGCTGTGGGATATATCCTCTATAAGAACGGAGTGTTTGCTGATATTATCAAAGAGCCGATTTTCCAAAGAGAGGAAGGAGACAATGCGGTGTATTCCGTAAAATCCATCTCCCGACATGGAGTGACGAGTGTGGCAAAGAAGATGGTTGACCCTTCGAAGATGTTAGCATTTCCAACGGCGGAGGGCTTCGGCAAATATACCAGTGGCGGTCGTGGCGGCAAGGTTGTCAAGGTTACAAACCTTCAGGACGACTCTAACGGCAGCATTGAGGGTTCGCTGCGCTGGGCTTTCAAGCAACATTCAGGGGAGCCGATAACTATCGTGTTCACTGTCTCTGGAGAGATAAAGCTTGTGAGCGATATGCGCATAAAGCGTTCCGACTGGACTCTCGCTGGTCAGACAGCTCCGGGAGAGGGCATTCAGATTACGCACAACAAGATGAACTTCGGCGGTTCTACAAACTTCATAATCCGCAACATTCGCTTCCGCATTGGTCAGAACGACGCTTCTGGCACGTTGGTTGCCGAGGGTGCCATAGCCACTGAGAACTGCTCGAACTATATCATAGACCACTGCACCGTGGGCTGGTCGGTAGAGGAGAATATGAATACGCAGGACTCCCACTTTCTCACCGTGCAGTATTGTCTTGTTCACGAAGGTCTTTACAATGCCGGTCATCCTAAGGGTGCGCGCGGCTATGGTTCGCAATGGGGCGGTTCTCCTGCCACATATCATCATAATGTACTCGCCCACAACAACAGTCGCTCACCGCGAATCAATGGTGCGCGTGGCGAGGACAAGGTGGTATTCATGGAGTATGTTAACAATGTGAACTACAATTATGCCAAGGAGGGCGGCTGCTATGGCGGCGAGAATACGGCTGACGTTACGCCTAAGACTGATGAGTCGGGAGAGATTGTCAACTCACGCCATGAGTGTAACTTCATGAACAACTATTACAAGGGCGGTCCTGCGTCAAGCACCTCGAGCGTTTGCTTCGTCAATTCAAGCTATGCTCGCGATGGTGCTACGTCCCATGGCCCGGCAAAATGGTTCGTTGATGGAAATGTTTCTACCGTGAACGCTTCTGCAACAGCCGACAACTGGAAGGGCATGAAGGCTGAGAAATACATTCTTGCGCAGATAAGGGCTGACGAGCGTATAGTGCCTAAATATCCTTATTATCGCTACACACTTGCAGGAGGGGAGGGCAGATATAACCCTGCCGACTATATGCTTACGAACATAGAGACTGCCGAGGCTGCATACAAAAACCTTGTTGTTGACAAGAATGTGGGCTGTATAAATAAGGATAAGGTGGAGCTTCGTGTGCTTGATGAGGCGGCAAGCGGCACATCGCAGTATGGCAACAAGGGCATCATCGACAACGAGCGACAGTGTGAAGGCTATGTGCCTTACACTACTGATTACGTCGTTCCGGCAGACATTGACAATGACGGTATGGCTGACGAGTGGGAAAAGCAGAACGGACTTGTCGTGGGCGTTGATGACCACAATGCCATAAACGCTGATGGCTACACCGCCCTTGAGGTTTATCTTAACTCGCTTATGGGCGAGGCAATGGACAACTCGTTCACAACAGTCATAAGAACAGTACGAAAAAACACCACCGTTTCATCAGCCTTCTATAATCTTTCTGGGCAGCGCGTGGCTGACGGATATAAGGGGATTATAGTGACTGACGGAAGAAAGGTGGTGAAGTAACGTATGTTTCATAGGGGGAAGCACTCCGTTTCCCTATAATTCTAAACCCAAAAGTCTATGAGAAGGAAGAACTTTCTCATAGACTTTTTGTATGTATTGAGGGGAATCTCGATGCGATTTTCAGTGCGAAATCATGCCCTTTTTGGTTAAAAACCTTTAAAAAAGCATAGATTTATTGCGAATAATTTGTAAATGCAAAATATTTGCAATAACTTTGCAGCATAAAAAATTACATTGAGATTTTAATGGAAAGCATAGAGAACATCAAGGCTGCTGGTTTGAAGCTTACGCCGCAGAGGAAGGCGGTTTACGAAGTAATGATGAAGCTACGGCACGCAAAATTAGAGGAAATAGTGGAAAGCCTGAAGGCGGAATACGACAACCTCACACTGTCAACGGTTTACAGAGTATTGGAATCGTTCTGCAGGGCGGGACTTCTGTCGCTGATAAGTCATCCTGAGACGGGCGATTGCTATTATGACATTACGGTAAAAAGTCATCATCATGTGTTCGACGGCAACGAGATTGTTGACTATAAGGACGATGAACTGACGCAGTTGGTACGCAAATACATCAGCGAGAAAAGACCTGACCTTAAGGGCATCGATAAGATTCAGGTTCAGATAACCATAAACCCAGACAGTTCGTTTTAATCTTGAACTTTCTGGAATAAGGTGGTCACTAATTTATAGAACCCACCATAAATGAATGTTTAACTTTTAAAGCCGCAAAATTATGAGAAGCATCACAACTTTCGATTTGCAGTATGCACACAGATTCTACGGCTTCCAAGGTGAAGCGCAGTATCTGCACGGACACACTGGTGTCCTTACTATTGAGGTGGAAGACAGTGTTAACGAAGGTGTTAACATGGTTTATCCGTGTAATGAAATCCAAAAGGTGGCATGGGACGTGCTGAAGAACTTTGACCACGCCCTTGTACTGCGTGAGGACGACCCGCTTCTTCCTGCCATCCTTGATGTCTATGAGGAGACAGGACTGAAGGACGGACATCCTCAGAACAAGATGAAGGGCGAGGCGTTCTGCACAGAACTTGCTAAGGCGTATCCTGATGCCCGACTGGTTATAACTAAGGAGACAATGACCGTGGAGGGAATGATAAAGATTGTCTATGACCTGCTGAAGGACAAGCTTAACATCGCAAAGCTCACTTTCACAAGCGGAGTGAACGCTGCCTGTGCTGAGTTCGAGACAAGGAATGTCATCGACCGCTGCCCGTTGTGCGGTGTTACGATGAATAATGACGGTGTATGCCCTAAGTGTGGGTATAGGAAGTGATTTGGGCTTTGGCTTTGGCTTAAGCTTTGGCCTTGGCTTTGAACTTAGAACGTTGAGTTCATCCACTCGTCTCCCTTAGGAGCATGCAGGGCACGGATGCCTACGGTTTCCGCTGCCCTGCAGTTTTTTTCTGAGTCGTCGATAAAGACGGTTTCTTCGGCTTTTAGTCCGCTGTCCTCAAGCACATGCAGGAAGATTTCTTTTGAGGGCTTAATCATTTTGAGGCGACAGGAGAGGTAGCTCTTCTCAAAATAATTGTCTAACGACAGCCCCTCTTTCTGACGGAAGAAATTTTCTTCCGCCATGCGCCAGTGTATCTCGTTGGTGTTCGACAGCAGGAAGACGCGATAGTCTTTCTTCAGTTCAAGTATTTTCTCCAGTTTTTTTACAGGCACATCAGTGAGCAACACCTCCCATGCGTGTATAATCTGTTCGTCGGTAGCGTGGCAGTCGGGCGACTTCCGTCTTACCTCGTCGCAGAACTCAGGGATAGTTATCGCTCCTATCTCAAGTTCGTGGAAGAGGTCTTCCTGTATGCAGAAATCCACATAGCGTGCGATTGCACCGGCGTTTATCTTCTCAAATTCGGCAACACAGATGTCTTTGTCAAGGTTTACGATGATGCCTCCGAAATCAAGTATTATGTTCTTTATCATATTGTTTTGGGGCTTAAATCAAAATCATAGGCAAAGTTAGTAATAATCTTGCTTTTTTAATCCTTAATTGTTAATTTTTATCTAACTTTGCAGCGATTATTAACACAAGTCTATGAGAATACTTATCACGGGAGCCACAGGCTTCATAGGCAGTTTCATTTGTGAGGAGGCAGTGAGCCGCGGCTTTGAGACCTTTGCAGCAATAAGGAAGACGAGTTCGTTGCGATACATTGCCGATGAGCGGATAAGGAAGATAGAGCTGAACCTTTCAAGTAAGGAGCAGCTTGTGGAGGCTCTCGGCAAGTATGAGTTTGACTATGTAGTGCATGCCGCCGGTGCCACAAAATGTCTTGACCGCCGTGATTTTTTCCGCATCAACACTGAGGGAACGCGAAACCTTATCGACGCAGTGCGTGAGACGCAGCCGCGGTTGAAGCGCTTTGTCTTTGTGAGCAGTCTGAGTATTTTCGGTGCGATAAAGGAGCAGCAGCCGTATCAGCCCATCACCGAACACGACACTCCGCGCCCGAACACTGCTTATGGCGAGAGCAAACTGAAGGCGGAGGAGTATCTGCGCACACAGGAAGGCTTCCCTTATGTGATACTTCGTCCGACGGGCGTCTATGGTCCGCGCGAGAAGGATTACTACATGATGTTCGACTCGATAAGAAAACATGTGGATTTCGCCGCTGGATATAAGCCACAGGTCATAACCTTCGTCTATGTTTCGGACGTGGTGCAGGCGGTGTTCCTTGCCCTCGAGAAGGACTGTGTGGGAAGGGCCTACTTCCTTTCTGACGGTCAGAACTATTCTTCAACAGATTTTTCTAACCTTATCATTAAGGAGTTGAATGCCAAATATGTACTCCGCATAAAGGCTCCGTTATGGATATTGAAGGCGGTAACCACCTGTGGAGAATATTACGGCAGACTTACCAAGAGCATGACAGCCCTTAACAGAGACAAATACAATATACTTAAACAGCGCAACTGGATGTGCGACATCACGCCGGCACAGAGGGAGTTAGGCTATGAACCTAAGGTGCTGTTGCCAGAAGGAACACATCTGACGGCGATAAATAGAGGTTAGAGGTTATAAAGTACGAAGTGGTAAGTGGTAAGTACTAAGTTCTAAGTACTAAGTACTAAGTATGATTACCCACTTAAAGGCAGAATAGAAACCTTTAAAGCAAATCATACTTACTACTTCGTACTTTGTACTTACTACTTAATGAAAGTTGAGCTTGCGAAACTGGAATAATGAATACGATGTTCAAAATAGATAAAACGTCTCCTCGCGGACTTCTTGCGATAGAGTGGGTGGCATTAGGATACCTTGTTTTCACGGTGCTATTCATTCTTTTCACCTTCACTAAACATGCCGACCCATTGGCACTGATAGGCGGAAGGATGCAGGTGCTTGCTATGATGGGCGGACTGTGGCTTGTACACTATCTGCTGCCCTGCCAGTTTACGGTTGTGTTAAGGGTTATCTTGCAAGCTGCGTTGCTCTCGTGGTGGTATCCCGATACCTTTGAGTTGAACAAGGTGTTGCCGAATTGCGATCCTGTCTTTGCCGCCATCGACCAGGAAATGTTCGGCTTCCAGCCAGCATTGGTCTTTCATGAATCTGTGCCTAAATGGTTCTCTGAGGCGTTTCATTTAGGCTATTGGTCGTATTATCCGATGATTGCCGTAGTGTTAGTGTATTACCTGTTCTGGCAAAGGGAGGATTTTCTTCGTGCGGCATTTGTGGTAATCACTTCTTTCTTTGCTTTCTATGTCATCTTCGATTTGCTTCCCGTTGCGGGACCACAGTTCTATTATGAGTTCGTGGGACGTTCGGGCATAGAGCAAGGTGTGTTCCCTGAGGTGGGCGATTATTTCGCTAAGATGACCGACCACTGGCCTGTGTGGGATATGCCTGGCGACCCTGACGGTCTGTTCTATAAGCTTGTTACCGATGCCCATGACGCTGGCGAACGACCAACGGCGGCTTTCCCGAGTAGTCATGTGGGATGCACTACGGTGATGCTTCTCCTCGCCTTTTTCTCACGAAAGTGGAAGTTAGGGCTCTGGCTGCTGCCGTTCTTTATCCTAATGTGCTTCGCCACAGTATATATTCAGGCGCACTATGTCATTGATGCTATCGTGGGATTCGTCGTTGGCGTATCGTTCTATGTTGTTTTCAATTACTTATACAAGATAATGGGCGTTAGATGAACTATACGGAATTGTCAGGCATTCTTCGTCAGCGGTATGATAATGTTGAGGCGCAGGCTATTGCGCGACTGCTTGCTGATAAGGTTCTTGGGATAAGTTTTGCCGAGATGCTTTGCGCAAATGATTTGGAGAAGGATAGCGATAAAGGTTATACTGACGCAGTCTCCCTGTCTCAAGCACTCTCACGGATAATGTCGGGAGAGCCTGTACAGTATGTTCTTGGCAGCGAAACATTCTACGGACGTGACTTTGAGGTGGGCGAGGGCGTACTGATTCCCCGTCCTGAGACAGAGGAACTGTGTGAGTGGATAATTTCCGACTGCTATCAGTCGCCAACAATACTCGACATTGGCACAGGCTCTGGCGCCATTGCTGTAACGCTTGCCAAGGAAATAAAAGATGCTAAGGTTAGGGCGATGGACATTTCCGAGAAGGCTCTCGACTATGCAAGACGCAATGCGATGAGGCTCGGAGCGGAGGTAATGTTCCTGCAGGATGATATTCTCGCAATATCAAAATCGGGCAAATCGCCTTGTGCGCCGAACGAGGGTTATTCCGTAATAGTGTCCAACCCCCCCTATATTATATATAAGGAACGCGCGAGGATGTCGCCCCATGTGTTTGAAAGGGAGCCGGAACTTGCACTGTTTGTTCCTGACGATAATCCTCTGATGTTCTATCATGCCATTGCCGACTATGCCCTTGACAACCTCTCCGTTAGAGGATGTTTGTACTTCGAGATAAACCCGCTGTTCGTGGAAGAACTCGCGAATATGCTCGCTGACAAGGGCTTCTCTGGGATAGAGGTGCGCAAGGACAGGTTTGGAAAGGAACGGATGGTGAAGGGGAGGCTTTAGAGTTTTCGAACTTTCGAAGATTCGAGCTTTCGGGGTTTCGAGCTTTTGAGAATTTTCACTTTGATTATGACAATAGACGAATATATACTTTCCCATATTTCTCCTGAGGGCGATTATCTGCATCGCCTTTACCGTGCCACCAACATCCATCTGCTTCATGGACGTATGGCAAGCGGACATTTGCAGGGACGCTTGCTGAAGATGATTGTGCAGATGGTTCAGGCAAGGCGTGTGCTTGAGGTGGGAACTTTCTCTGGATATAGCGCGATATGCCTTGCCGAGGGACTTCCAGAAGGTGGCAAGGTCATAACCTACGAGATAAACGACGAGTTAGAGCCATTCACGCGCCCGTGGATAGAAGGCTCATCCGTTGCCGACAAGATAGATTTCCGCATAGGCAATGCCCTGAAGGAGGCTCCTTTGCTCGGCGAGAGTTTTGACCTCGTCTTCCTTGATGGCGACAAGCGCACTTATGTGGAGGCTTACGAGATGGCTATGGGCGTAACACGTCCTGGCGGCTTTATCCTTGCCGACAATACGCTGTGGGATGGCCATGTCTTGGAGAAGCCTGCGCCCGCCGATAGGCAAACCAAAGGAATAGAAGATTTCAATGACTATGTTTATAATGATAAACGTGTTGATGTTGTGATACTTCCGCTCCGCGATGGCTTAACCTTGGTCAAAAAACACTGATTTTTTTCTGCACATGTACTATATGCGTGTGCAAGAAGGGTGATTTTTTTTAACTTTTGTTTGCGTATTCCAAAAAAAGTTTGTTACTTTGCACTCGCAATTTGTGCTTAAGGTTGACCTTTTGCGCCATATTGCAAATAACAAGAACATAATAATAAACCAATAAACACTTACAACTATGGCAGACATTGAAGCTAAAGTAAAGGAAATTATCGTTGACAAACTTGGTGTTGACGAGGCAGAAGTAACTCCAGCAGCGTCTTTCACTAACGACCTTGGCGCAGACTCTCTTGACACAGTAGAACTTATCATGGCGTTCGAGTCAGAGTTTGGTGTTAACATTCCAGACGATCAGGCAGAGAAGATTTCTACTGTTGGTGCAGCTGTTGAATACATTAAGGAGCACCTTGCTTAATTCGTTTACTTTAACGGATGAGATAGGAGTTAAAGAGGGGTTATCTTTCTTTAACTCCTTTAATTAATTTTATTGATATAAAATGGAACTAAAAAGAGTAGTAGTAACAGGACTCGGTGCCGTAACTCCATTGGGAAATGATAAGGACACCACATGGGAGAGCCTTATAAATGGTGTCAGTGGCGCAGGCCCTATTACAAATTTTGATTGCAGTCAGTTTAAGACACAGTTCGCTTGCGAGGTGAAGAATCTCGAAATCGACAAGTATTTTGACCGTAAGGAGGCTCGTAAACTTGACCGCTACGCACAATTTTCCATTGTTGCTGCTGAGGAAGCAGTGAAGGATTGCGAACTCAATATCGAGGAAGCCAACAAAGACCGCATAGGTGTTATTATGGGTGTTGGCATCGGTGGTATGAAGACTTTTGAGGATGAGATACTTAACTGGGGCAAGTGTATGAACGCTGGCGTTGGTCCTAAGTATAATCCTTTCTTCATCCCTAAGATGATTGCTGACATCGCCGCAGGTCATATCTCAATCAAATATGGTTTCCACGGCCCTAACTTCGTAACTTGTTCTGCATGTGCATCTTCAACAAATGCACTCGCACAGGCATTCAACATCATTCGTCTTGGCAAGGCCGACATGATTGTGGCTGGTGGTGCTGAGGCGGCAGTCTTTGCTTGTGGTGTCGCTGGCTTCAATGCTATGCACGCTCTCTCTACACGCAACGACGCTCCTGAGAAGGCTTCTCGTCCGTTCTCTGCAAGCCGCGACGGCTTCGTGATGGGCGAGGGTGCTGGTATGTTGATACTTGAGGAGTATGAGCATGCAAAGGCTCGTGGTGCGAAGATATACGCGGAGATGGTTGGCGAGGGCGAGAGCGCCGATGCACACCATATCACAGCATCACATCCAGAAGGTCTGGGCGCAAAACTCGTGATGCAGGCTGCACTCGCTGATGCAGGCATGAAGCCAGAGGATATTGACTATATCAATGTTCACGGTACATCAACACATGTGGGCGACATCTCTGAGGCTAAGGCTATAAAGGAAGTGTTTGGCGAGGCTGCATACAAGCTTAACATCTCTTCTACAAAGTCTATGACCGGTCACCTGCTCGGTGCTGCCGGTGCCGTTGAGGCAATGGCTACAATACTTGCCATAAAGAACGACATCATTCCTCCAACAATCAACCACGAGGAGGGCGATGAGGACCCGGAGATTGACTATAATCTGAACTTCACATTCAACAAAGCGCAGAAGCGCACTGTGCGTGCCGGAATAAGCAATACGTTTGGTTTCGGCGGTCACAACGCTTGCGTGGTATTCAAGAAGTATGAGGAATAAGATAGCTATTCAGAATATGATTGACAGAATAAAACTCCCTTTCCGAAAGGATAAGGAGTTTTATTCTGCTTTATATAATATATTTGGTTTCTATCCTCATGACATAGCTCTCTATCACAAGGCTTTTATGCACAGCAGCATCAAACATAAGGGCAAGAACGGACGTAGGGAAAACAACGAGCGTCTGGAGTTCTTGGGCGATGCTGTGCTCGACGCAGTAGTGGGAGACATTGTTTACAAACATTTTCAGGGCGCGAGGGAAGGTTTCCTTACCAACACGCGAAGCAAGCTCGTTCAGCGTTCCACGTTAGGAACATTGGCAGAACAACTCGGACTACACAAGCTTATCCTGTCGGACGGCAGCTCACACTCACACAACAGCTATATCGGCGGCAATGCTTTTGAGGCTATTATCGGTGCGGCATACCTTGACAGAGGCTACGACGCGATAATGAATTTTATGCAGAACAAGATACTTGGAGTATATCTTGATCTGGATAAGATGGCAAAGAAGGAGGTGAACTTCAAGAGCAAACTTCTGGAATGGACGCAGAAAAACAAGGTGAAGCTTACCTACCAGTTAGTAAAAGAGTCGATGGACCAGAAAGACAGCAGTCCGATGTTCGAGTATAATGTACTGATTGAGGGCATTGCTTGCGGAACGGGAAAGGGATATTCCAAGAAGGAAAGTCAGCAGAACGCTTGCAAAGAGGCGTTGCAGCTGCTGCGAAAGCAACCTAAGCAGGTGGATAAGATATTCAAAGCCAAGTCTGAGAGGACAAAGATGGAGGAGATGCCTTTGCAAGAGGTTGTGCCGGATATCAAGCAGGACACTAATCCGCTGATAATGCCCGAAACACCGAAGGAGGATATCCCAGTGCATGCAGTTGCCCCTGAAACGGAGATTGAGGTTAAGACTGTTGATGACAGTATGGATTTCGACTTGTCTGACATAAGCATGAGGAAGAAGACGCGTGAGGAAATCATTGCTGAAGCTGAGGCTGCGGCATTTGCGTCGTGAACTTCATATAAATAAATTCAAGTTTCGCAAGTCTTTAACTTGCAAAACTTGAATAAATAAAACTCTACCATGTCCAAGAAAGACCTGACGCTTGATGCCTTTGAGATAATGGCTCCTGTAGGCTCCCGCGAGAGTCTTGCTGCGGCTATACAAGCTGGTGCCGATTCCATTTATTTCGGCATTGAGCATCTGAATATGCGCTCACATTCGGCGTCGGTGTTCACCATCGATGACCTTCGCGACATTGCTGCACAATGCAATGATAAGGGCATAAAGACATATCTCACCGTAAACACTATTATTTATGGTGAGGATATCCCTTTGATGCGTACGATATGTGATGCTGCAAAGGAGGCCGATATAACTGCAATTATAGCGAGTGATGTCGCTGTGATGTCATACTGCAATAGGATAGGGCAGGAGGTGCATCTTTCTACCCAACTCAATATATCCAATATAGAGGCCCTGCGTTTCTATGCGCAGTTTGCTGATGTCGTGGTTCTTGCCCGTGAACTCAATATGGACCAGGTTGCAGAGATACACCGTCTGGCTGAAGAGGAGAATATCTGCGGTCCTTCCGGCAAGCCTGTTCGCATAGAGATGTTCTGTCATGGAGCGCTGTGTATGGCTATTAGCGGCAAGTGCTACCTTAGTTTGCAGAATACTGGCAGAAGTGCTAACCGTGGCTCTTGTATGCAGATTTGCCGCCGTTCATATATCGTTACCGATAAGGAGACGGGCAATGAATTGGAGGTAGATAACAAGTATATAATGAGTCCAAAGGACTTGAAGACCATCCGTTTTATCGACCGAATGATGGAAAGCGGTGTCCGTGTGTTCAAGATAGAAGGGCGCGCGCGTTCCGCGGAATATGTATATACTGTTGTTCAGTGCTACAAGGAGGCTATAAAGAGTGTTCTGGAAGGCACATTCACGGACGAGAAGAAGGACGAGTGGGACAAACGACTTGCCACTGTCTTCAACCGCGGCTTCTGGGACGGTTACTATCAAGGGCAGACTCTTGGCGAGTGGAACCAGAACTACGGTTCCGCCGCTACTGAGAAAAAGGTGTATGTGGGCAAGGGAATGAAGTATTTCAGTAATATCGGTGTTGCGGAGTTCCTTGTTGAGGCGGCTGAGTTTGAACCGGGCGACAAAATGCTTATCACTGGTCCTACTACGGGCGTGCTCTATGTTACTCCTGACGAGATACACGGCGACCATGGCCCTGTCCCTATGGCAAAGAAAGGAAAGCGCGTAAGCATAGCTGTGCCAGAGAAGGTAAGGCCGAGTGATAAACTATATAAATTGGTAAGTGGTCAAAATTAGTTTGATGTTAGATTGTACTGTATTTGGATGTAGATTTAGATAAAATGCTCCCGCTCGGCAATTTGAAAGCAAGCTTTCATTGCCCTCGCT
>JABUUE010000031.1:37533-44360 GCA_021443335.1 Bacteroidaceae bacterium | reverse complement strand
ACGATGGTTACTGCAGAAGGCGATGGTGTTATCGACTATATCGATGCAACAACAATCCGAATTTTGTACGATCGCACAGAGGAAGAGGATTTCGTAAGTTTCGAGCCTGCACTCAAGGAATATCGTATTCCAAAGTTCCGCCGCACTAACCAGAACATGGTTATCGACCTTCGTCCAATCTGCCATAAGGGGCAGCGTGTAAAGAAGGGTGATATCCTCACTGAAGGTTATGCTACCGAAAACGGTGAGCTTGCACTTGGTCGCAATCTCTTGGTGGCTTACATGCCATGGAAGGGTTACAACTATGAGGATGCAATCGTGCTTTCTGAGCGTCTTGTTCGCGAGGATGTATTGACATCGGTTCATGTTGATGAATACTCACTCGATGTTCGTGAGACAAAGCGTGGCGTTGAGGAATTCACAGCAGACATTCCAAACGTTAGCGAAGAGGCTACAAAGGATCTTGATGAAAATGGTATCATCCGCGTTGGTGCTCGTGTAGAGCCAGGCGATATTCTCATCGGCAAGATTTCTCCAAAGGGTGAGAGCGATCCTTCTCCAGAAGAGAAGTTGCTCCGTGCTATTTTCGGCGACAAGGCTGGTGATGTGAAGGACTCTTCTCTGAAGGCAAACCCATCGCTCTCAGGCGTTATCATTGACAAGAAACTGTTCTCTCGTGCCGTAAAGACTCGTGAAACCAAGAAGTTGGATAAGGTCCAGCTTGCCAAACTTGAGGAAGAGTACCAGGCTAAGAACAATGACTTGAAGGATATTCTTGTTGACAAACTCCTTATCCTTACTGAGGGCAAGATATGTCAGGGTATCGCGGATTACTCAGGCGCTGAGATTATCAATAAGGGCGCTCAGTTTACAGCTCCAGTTCTCAAGAACCTTGAATATGATGGAATCCAGTCAAATGAGTGGACAGATGATGAGCACACAAATGCACTCATCCAGAAACTCATCATGAACTATATCCGCAAGTATAAGTTGCTTGATGCCGAACTCAAGCGTCGCAAGTTCGCTATTTCTATTGGCGACGACCTTCCTGCCGGAATACTCCAGATGGCAAAGGTCTATGTTGCAAAGAAGCGCAAGATTGGTGTCGGTGATAAACTTGCAGGTCGCCACGGTAACAAGGGTATTGTATCAAAGGTTGTCCGCACAGAGGATATGCCATTCCTTGCTGACGGTCGTCCTGTCGACCTTGTTCTCAACCCACTTGGTGTGCCTTCACGAATGAACCTCGGACAGATATTCGAGGCTATCCTCGGTGCTGCAGGTCGCAAACTCGGTGTTAAGTTCGCCACTCCAATCTTCGATGGTGCTCACCTTGAAGATCTCTCCGAGTGGACAGAGAAGGCAGGCTTGCCTAAGCTCTGCTCTACGCATCTTTACGATGGTGAAACTGGTGAGATGTTCGACCAGCCAGCGACAGTAGGGGTGACATACTTCCTCAAGCTCGGTCACATGGTTGAAGACAAGATGCATGCTCGTTCTATCGGTCCTTACTCTCTCATCACACAGCAGCCTCTCGGCGGTAAAGCACAGTTCGGTGGGCAGCGTTTCGGAGAGATGGAGGTTTGGGCACTTGAGGCATTCGGTGCTTCTCATGTCCTCCAGGAAATCCTGACGGTTAAGTCGGACGATACTGTAGGCCGTAGCAAGACATACGAGGCTATCGTCAAGGGCGATGCTATGCCAACCCCAGGTATCCCTGAGTCTCTCAATGTGCTCTTGCATGAGCTCCGCGGTCTTGGTCTGAGTGTGAAATTGGATTAATCATGTCTTAAAAAGAAAAGAACATGGCTTTCAAGAAAGATACAAAAGTAAAGAATAATTTTACTAAGATAACCATCAGTCTTGCTTCCCCAGAGGAGATTCTTGAGAACTCTCGTGGCGAGGTAACCAAGCCTGAGACAATTAACTATCGTACATACAAGCCAGAGCGTGATGGTTTGTTCTGCGAGCGTATCTTTGGTCCGACAAAGGACTATGAGTGTGCTTGTGGTAAGTACAAGCGTATCCGTTATAAGGGGATCGTTTGTGACCGATGCGGTGTTGAGGTTACAGAGAAGAAGGTTCGCCGCGAGCGTGCCGGACATATCGAACTCGTTGTGCCAGTTGCTCACATCTGGTACTTCCGTTCTCTGCCTAACAAGATTGGCTATCTTTTAGGTATGCCAACCAAGAAGTTGGATGCAGTAATCTATTACGAGAAGTATGTGGTTATCCGTCCAGGTTCTCTTGCCAACAAGAACAAGGAAGGAGAGGCTGAGTTGAATGGCTCGCACAAGTATGACCTCTTGTCTGAGGAAGAGTACCTCAACATAGTTGAAAACTTAGTAGGTCCAGAAAACGAACACCTTGAGAATGACAATCCAGATAAGTTCATTGCTAAGATGGGTGCTGAGGCTATATACGACTTGCTCGTTGACCTCGACCTCGAAGCATTGGCCGATGAACTCCGCGATTTAGCATACAAGGATGCAAGCCAGCAGCGTAAGGCTGAGGCACTGAAGCGCCTGCGCATTGTAGAGTCGTTCATCAGCAGTAAAGAAGTGAACAGACCGGAGTGGATGGTCATGAAGATACTTCCTGTTACTCCTCCGGAGCTCCGTCCACTCGTTCCACTGGATGGTGGTCGTTTCGCTACATCAGACCTCAATGACTTATATCGCCGTGTAATCATCCGTAACAATCGTCTGAAGAGACTTGTTGAGATTCATGCGCCAGAGGTAATCCTCCGCAACGAGAAGCGTATGCTTCAGGAGGCTGTTGACTCATTGTTCGACAACTCCCGTAAGGCTTCTGCTGTTAAGAGCGAGAGCAACCGTCCGCTGAAGTCTCTCTCTGACTCATTGAAGGGTAAGGCAGGCCGTTTCCGTCAGAACCTCCTCGGTAAGCGTGTTGACTATTCAGCTCGTTCTGTTATCGTTGTAGGTCCAGAGTTGAAGATGGGCGAGTGCGGTCTGCCAAAGCTTATGGCTGCCGAGCTCTACAAGCCATTTATTATCCGCAAGCTCATTGAGCGCGGTATCGTGAAGACTGTCAAGTCAGCAAAGAAGATAGTTGACCGCCGCGAGCCGGTTATCTGGGATATTCTCGAGAATGTGATGAAGGGTCACCCAGTTCTTCTGAACCGTGCACCTACACTTCACCGTCTCGGTATCCAGGCATTCCAGCCAAAGATGATCGAGGGCAAGGCTATCCAGCTGCACCCACTCGCATGTACTGCGTTCAACGCCGACTTCGACGGTGACCAGATGGCTGTGCATCTCCCATTGAGCAACGAGGCAATCCTTGAGGCTCAGATACTGATGCTCCAGAGCCACAACATCCTTAACCCTGCTAATGGTAACCCTATCACCGTTCCTGCTCAGGACATGGTGCTCGGTCTTTACTATATAACAAAGATTCGTCCGGGTGCTAAGGGCGAGGGACTCACATTCTACGGTCCTGAGGAGGCAATCATTGCCAACAACGAAGGCAAGTGTGATTTCCACGCACAGGTAAAGGTTGTTGTTGACGACCTTGTTGACGGAAAGATTCAGAAGCGCATGGTCGAGACATCTGTAGGCCGAGTAATCGTCAATGGCATTATTCCTACAGAAATTGGTTACTTCAACGATGTCATTTCAAAGAAGACACTCCGCGGTCTCATTCAGCGAGTAATCAATGCAGTCGGTATGGCTCGCGCCTGTGAGTTCCTTGATGGTATCAAGAACCTTGGTTACCGCATGGCTTACGAGGCAGGTCTCTCGTTCAACCTCGACGATATCATCATTCCAAAGGAGAAAGCAGAGATTGTTGAGCGCGGACAGCAGGAGGTTGACAATGTCACCGAGCAGTTCAATATGGGTATGATTACCGACCAGAACCGTTACCAGCTTGTTATCGACGCATGGACTCATGTGAACAACGAGTTGGGTGATATTCTTCTCAAGCAGATGACCGAGGCAGACCAGGGCTTCAACGCTGTATTCATGATGCTTGACTCTGGAGCCCGTGGTTCTAAAGACCAGATTAAGCAGCTCTCAGGTATTCGTGGTTTGATGGCCAAGCCTCAGAAAGCTGGTGCCGACGAGCGTCCAACCATTGAGAACCCTATTCTCTCAAACTTCAAGGAAGGTATGTCTGTGCTCGAGTACTTCATTGCGTCTCACGGTGCCCGTAAGGGTCTTGCCGATACTGCTATGAAGACAGCCGACGCAGGTTATCTTACTCGTCGTCTTGTCGATGTTTCTCACGATGTGATTATCACCGACGACGACTGTGGTACTCTCCGCGGTCTTGAGTGTCGTGCATTGAAGAACGGCGATGAGGTAATCTCATCTCTCTATGACCGTATCCTTGGTCGTGTGAGCGTTCACGATGTAATCGACCCGCACACAGGCAATATCATTTGTGAGTCAGGCGAGGAAATCACCGAGGCTCGCGCTAAGGCAATCGAGGATGCTGGTATCGAGATGGTCGAAATCCGTTCAGTGCTCACCTGCGAGAGCCATAAGGGTGTCTGCAAGAAGTGCTATGGTCGCAACCTTGCTACCCAGCGCATGGTTCAGAAGGGCGAGGCTGTTGGCGTCATAGCCGCTCAGGCTATTGGTGAGCCAGGTACACAGCTTACTCTCCGTACTTTCCACGCCGGTGGTATCGCTGGTGGTGCAGCAGCTAACGCTACTATCACTGCCAAGAGTGACGCTCGCATTGAGTTTGATGAACTCCGTACAGTACCATATGTTGAGAACGGCAATGAATGCCAGATGGTTGTAAGCCGACTCACTGAAATACGCTTTGTCGATGTAAAGACGGGCATCGTGATGTCGAACCTCAGCGTGCCTTATGGTGCTTCGCTCTATTACAAGGAAGGCGACATAGTAAAGGCGAACGACCTCATCGCTAAGTGGGACCCGTTCAACGCTGTCATCGTTACTCAGGTTGCCGGTGTTGTTAAGTTCGAAGATATGGTTGAGGGCCAGACCTACAAGGCAGAGGTTGACGCAACAACAGGTCTGTCTGAAATCATCATCATCGATTCTAAGGACAAGACACTGGCTCCTCACTGCCAGGTTGTTGACGCGAACGGTCAGACACTCGCAACATACAACTTCCCTGTAGGTGGTCACATCGTTATCAAGGATGGCGAGGCTCTCACGACAGGTCAGACATTGGTTAAGATTCCACGCGTTGCTGGTGGTGGTGGTGATATTACCGCCGGTCTTCCACGAGTAACTGAGCTCTTTGAGGCTCGTAACCCATCGAACCCAGCTGTGGTTTCAGAAATCGATGGTATCGTGAAGATAGAGCGCGTTAAGCGTGGTAACCGCGAGGTTTCTGTGACAAGTAAGACTGGCGATACACGCAAGTATCTCGTAAGTCTCTCCAAGCAGCTCCTCGTTCAAGATGAAGACGCTGTTCGCGCAGGAACCCCACTGTCAGATGGCGCCATCACTCCATCGGATATCCTCCAAATCCAGGGTCCTACCGCTGTTCAGGAGTACATCGTTAATGAGGTTCAGGATGTATATCGTCTTCAGGGTATCGCTATCAACGACAAGCACTTCGAGATTATCGTGCGTCAGATGATGCGCAAGGTTAGGATTGAAGAGCCGGGCGACACATCATTCCTTGAGCAAGACCTCGTTGACAAACTCGAGTTTAACGAGGAGAACGACCGCATCTGGGGCAAGAAGATTGTCGTAGATGCTGGCGACAGCGAGAATCTCCGCAATGGTCAGATGATTACAGCCCGTCGTCTCCGCGACGAGAACTCTTCATTGAAGCGCCGCGACATGAGAACCGTTCAGGTTCGCGATGCCGTACCTGCTACATCTACTCAGGTGCTCATGGGTATCACCCGCGCTGCATTGTCAACAAAGAGCTTCATGTCAGCTGCATCATTCCAGGAGACAACAAAGGTGCTCAACGAGAGTGCTGTCCGCGGCAAGGTAGATACACTCGAGGGTATGAAGGAGAATGTAATCTGCGGTCACTTGATTCCTGCCGGTACAGGTCTCCGTCAATGGGATAAACTCATTGTAGGTTCAAAGGAAGAGCATGAGCGAATCGAGGCAAACCGCAAGAATGTCCTCGACTATTCCGACCCGCTCTACGACTAAATGACACCTATCGCGAACTAATATAAACCAAGGGGGCATTACCAAATGAAAACGGTTATGTCCCCTTGATTATAAACAACGACAACTATAAGAAACTGCATTTATGGAAGAAAAGAAATCTCAGCAAATTCAGATCAATGTGGATCCAAGCGTAGCGCACGGCATATATTCAAACCTCGCGTTGATAGCTCACGGTCCGACGGAATTCGTGTTTGACTTCGCGGCAATGCTGCCTGCAATGCCAAAGGCAAATGTAGGTACCCGCGTGATTATGGCGCCAGAACATGCGAAGCGCCTTTTGCTTGCTCTCCAGGACAATGTGATGAAGTACGAACAGCAGTTCGGGCAAATCCAACTTACCGGACAGCAACAGAGCCGTACCATTGCACCATTCGGCAACGGCAACAAAGGTCAGGCTTGATAGCGTAATAGACAATAGTAACAATACACCGAGTAACATTCGAACCTTCGGTGAGATTATATTGTGCGTCCATTGCCGTACTATTGTGCGGACGGTGGGCGCACAACTGCGCACTGCCGAGTACATAACTCAACGACGCCGAATGCACATCTCAACGACGCGGAGTTCGCCCCTCTACAATGCATAAGTTAAGGGTGGAGGCTATGCCCCTTGTTTTCTTCTGCTTCTCTGAAAAAAGTTGCATAATTGCACAATTGCATAATTTTTATTGATATTGTCTGTTGATT
>JABUUE010000031.1:20627-36710 GCA_021443335.1 Bacteroidaceae bacterium | reverse complement strand
GTTAACTCTTACATCCCAGGAGAAGGCCACAACCTTCAGGAGCACTCTATCGTGCTTGTTCGCGGTGGACGTGTTAAGGACCTCCCAGGTGTACGTTACCACATCGTTCGCGGTACTCTTGATACTGCCGGTGTAGCAAACCGCACACAGCGCCGTTCTAAGTACGGAGCAAAACGCCCAAAGGCTAAGAAGTAAACGCATTTGGAAAGTATGATGTGTGATTGAACAGTTTTTTAAATCACGCATCATACTTTATCTTTTTTTTTACGGAAAAATGTTTTGCTAAGGAAAAGATACTGAGATTTGAGTAAGTGGCAAGCGAGCCGCTGAAGACAGTCGAAACGACAACCTTAAGCAACAAATCAAAACAATAACAATGTGGCGCGAGAGACTCCGCCACCTAAAAGCAAAACAAAACAATGAGAAAAGCAAAACCAAAGAAGCGTGTGGTTCTCCCAGACCCAGTCTTCAATGACCAGAAGGTCTCAAAGTTCGTGAACCACCTTATGTATGATGGTAAGAAGAATACTTCTTACGAAATCTTCTACAAGGCACTTGAAATCGTAAAGGCAAAGATGCAAAATGTTGAGAAGTCTGCTCTCGAAATCTGGAAGCAGGGCCTCGCAAACATCACTCCACAGGTGGAGGTTAAGAGCCGTCGTATCGGTGGTGCCACTTTCCAGGTTCCAACAGAAATCCGTGCTTCACGCAAAGAGAGTATTTCGATGAAGAACATGATTGGCTACGCTCGCAAGCGCTCTGGCAAGTCTATGGCAGACAAGCTCGCAGCAGAAATCATGGACGCTTACAACAATCAGGGTGGTGCCTTCAAGCGTAAGGAGGATATGCACCGTATGGCCGAGGCTAACCGCGCATTCGCTCACTTCCGTTTCTAATTAATAAATCTTCAAAGGTATTACACACATGGCAAAACAAGACTTACATCTTACGCGAAATATCGGTATCATGGCTCACATCGATGCCGGTAAGACAACTACTTCTGAGCGTATTCTTTACTATACAGGTAAGACTCACAAGATTGGCGAGGTACACGACGGTGCTGCCACAATGGACTGGATGGCACAGGAGCAGGAGCGTGGTATCACTATCACATCTGCTGCAACTACTTGCTACTGGAAGTACAACAACGAGCAGTTCAAGATTAACCTCATCGACACTCCGGGACACGTTGACTTCACCGCAGAGGTAGAGCGTTCACTCCGTGTACTCGACGGCGCAGTAGCTACATACTGTGCAGTAGGCGGCGTGCAGCCACAGTCAGAAACAGTTTGGCGTCAGGCAGACAAGTACAACGTACCACGTATCGGTTACGTCAACAAGATGGACCGTTCAGGCGCCAACTACTATGATTGTCTCCGTCAGATGAAGGAAGTGCTCGGTGCTAACCCTATCTCTCTCGTATGCCCTATCGGTCAGGAAGAGACTTTCCGCGGCCTCGTAAACCTCATCGAGAAGAAGGCTTATGTATGGGACGACGAGTCAAAGGGTACTGAATTTGATGTTATCGACATCCCTGAGGATATGGTTGACGAGGTAGAAGAGTGGCGCGACAAGCTCCTTGAGGCAGCCGCTAACTACGACGACGCTCTCATGGAGAAATATTTTGAAGACCCATCAACAATCACTGAAGAGGAAATCATCGCTGCTGTTCGCAAGGGCTGTCTTGCAATGGATTGCGTTCCTATGATGTGTGGTTCTTCATTCAAGAACAAGGGTGTTCAGATGCTACTCGACTTCGTTTGCGCATTCCTCCCAGCTCCTGTTGACACTCCAAACATCATCGGTACTAACCCTTCAACAGGCGAAGAGGAAGACCGTACTCCAGCTATTGACGAGAAGACTTCAGCTCTTGCATTCAAGATTGCCACTGACCCTTATGTTGGCCGTCTTGTATTCTTCCGCGTTTACTCTGGTAAGATTGAGGCTGGTTCATACGTTTACAACACTCGTTCAGGCAAGAAGGAGCGCGTAAGCCGTCTGTTCCAGATGAACTCTAACAAGCAGGTAGCTATGGACTCTATCGACGCTGGTGACATCGGTGCAGGCGTTGGCTTCAAGGATATCCGTACTGGTGACACTCTCTGTTCAGAGGACGCACCAATCGTACTCGAGTCAATGACATTCCCAGACCCAGTTATCGGTATCGCCGTTGAGCCTAAGAGCCAGGCAGACATCGACAAGCTCGGTATCGGTCTTGCAAAACTCGCAGAAGAAGACCCAACATTCACTGTTCGCACAGACGAGCAGAGCGGCCAGACAGTCATCTCTGGTATGGGTGAGCTCCACCTCGACATCATCATCGACCGTCTGAAGCGCGAGTTCAAGGTTGAATGTAACCAGGGTAAGCCACAGGTTAACTATAAGGAAGCTATTACACGCGAGGTTAACCTCCGTGAGGTTTACAAGAAGCAGTCCGGTGGTCGTGGTAAGTTCGCTGACATCATCGTTAACGTTGGTCCTGTTGATGAGGACTTCAAGCAGGGCGGACTCCAGTTCGTCAACGAGGTTAAGGGTGGTAACATTCCTAAGGAATTCATTCCATCTGTACAGAAGGGCTTCGAGACTGCTATGAAGAATGGTGTGCTCGGCGGCTATCCTGTTGACAGCCTTAAGGTAACTCTTGTTGATGGTTCGTTCCACCCAGTTGACTCTGACCAGCTCTCATTCGAGCTTGCTGCCCTCAACGCTTACAAGAACGCTTGTGCAAAGGCAGGTCCAGTGCTTATGGAGCCTATCATGAAGCTTGAGGTGACAACTCCAGAAGAGAACATGGGTGACGTTATCGGCGACCTTAACAAGCGCCGTGGTCAGGTAGAAGGTATGGACGAGACACGCTCTGGCGCACGTATCGTTCGCGCTCAGGTGCCACTCTCAGAGATGTTCGGTTATGTAACAGCGCTGCGTACCATCACTTCAGGTCGCGCAACATCTTCAATGGAGTACGACCATCACGCACCTCTCTCTAACACAATCGCTAAGACTGTGCTCGAGGAGATTAAGGGACGTACAGACCTTCTGTAATAAAAACAAAAGCGTGCCGCTGAGCGAATGACTCTTTAGCGGCACGCACACAATCAATAATCATACAAAAATCATTAAAAACTATGAGTCAGAAAATCCGTATCAAGCTGAAGTCATACGACCACAAACTCGTTGACAAGTCAGCAGAGAAAATCGTTAAGGCTGTAAAGGCTACAGGCGCAATCGTAAGTGGTCCTATTCCACTCCCAACACACAAGCGCATCATCACTGTAAACCGCTCTACTTTCGTAAACAAGAAGAGCCGTGAGCAGTTCCAGCTTTGCGACTTCAAGCGCCTTATCGACATCTACAGCGCTACTCCTAAGACTATCGACAGCCTCATGAAGCTTGAGCTTCCTTCTGGTGTTGAAGTTGAAATCAAGGTGTAATGACTTTGTTAAAAGCACTATAAAAAGAGGATTTTGCCGCATGGTAAAATCCTCTTTTTTCTTTGGCATAATGTAGATAATGTTAAAAAACATTGCATACAATAAAAAAGATATCGTCAAACACTTGATTATTTGTAAATTTTATTAATTTTGCACCGATATATGGATATAGGAGTTAGAAGGTTATAAGGTAAGAAGGTTTATAGGATTTGATGGTTAAATGGTTATAGGGTTACTGGTAACCAAACAAATGTCGTACAAAATAAAAACAAGAATATGAAAAAAACATTATTGATAATGGCATTGATGCTGGCAACAATCAGCACAGCCTATGCGCAAATTCCATCGGTAAATCTTAAAACAATCGACGGAAAGGATGTCAACACAGCAGAGCTGTCAAACGATGGCAAGCCGTTCATCATCGACTTCTTTGCCACCTGGTGCAAGCCTTGCAACCGCGAGCTTGATGCCATCAGCGAGGTTTACGACGAATGGAAAGAGGAGACGGGATTAAAGATATTCATTGTTTCCGTTGACCGTGCGCAGGACATGCACAAGGTGAAGCCACTTGTTGACAGTCACGAATGGGAATACGATGTGCTGCTCGACCCTAACAGCGAGTTCTTCCGCGCTACCGGTGGCACTAACGCATACCCTTACACCATCATCGTTGATGGCGAAGGCAAGATTGCTTACAAGCACAACGGATATGTTGACGGCGCAGAAAACGAGTTGATAGAGAAAGTACGTGAACTGTTGAAATAACACCATCGCATAAAATCTGTTAGCAGAAAACAATACCATGTTGAGCAAGAACCACCTTCGCACATCCCTCATAGCCTGTTTCCTTCTGGTAACAGGCACATTCGCTTTTGCACAGGAGAAGAACAAAGTTACTGTTACGGGAAGCGTACAGAGCGATATGCTTGTACCCACAGAGCCCATCAACAGCGGAAACGGAATGATAAACAACGACTTTCTCACAAACACTTATGTTGATGCCAACCTGCGAAGCAACCACATCGACGCCGGTGTCCGCTTTGAATATATGCAACAGCCGATGCCAGGCTTTGAGCCTAACTTCAAGGGCTGGGGCGTGCCATACGGTTATGTGAAATACCATGACAAGAAATTGGAGGCAACAGCCGGCACATTCTACGAGCAGTTCGGCTCAGGATTTATCCTTCGTACATATGAGGAGCGCAGCCTTGGTATCGACAACTCCCTCCTTGGCGCGAAAGTTGTACTAAAGCCAATAGAAGGTGTGCAGCTGAAAGCATTGTCAGGCGTGCAGCGTACATACTGGCGATGGGAGAAGAACCTCATCTCTGGAGCCGACCTCGAGATTGGACTTGAGCAATTCATCAAGCGAATGAAAGAACACAACACCTACCTGACACTCGGCGCTTCATGGGTGCACAAGCATGAGAAAGAAGAACTTATAATGGTTGACGCCACTCACAAGCTCAATCTCCCCGCAGGCGTCAATGCGATGGATTTCCGCGCACGCCTGCAAACAGGTGGTCTGAACATTCTTGCTGAATATGCGGTGAAAGGACAAGACCCTAATTACGACAACAAATACATCTACAAGCAGGGTAATGTGGCCATGCTCTCAGCATCATATTCACAAAAAGGTCTGAGCGCACTTATCCAGGCAAAGCGCAGCGACAACATGACTTTCCGCAGCCAACGAAAGGTTCACGGCACAGCAGCCTATCTCAATCATCTCCCCGCTTTCACTTATCAGCACACATACGCTCTCGCCGCACTCTATCCTTACGCCACAAACCCTAACGGAGAATGGGCTTATCAGGCAGAGTTTGGATATAAGTTCAAGAAGGGAACAGCCTTGGGCGGCAAATACGGAACAAGCTTTAAGGTGAACTTTTCACATATCCGCGCCCTCGACACAACACCTGTTGACGGTGGAGGCAAAGGAACAGACGGCTACACTTCCAGTTTCTTCGGACAGGGCAAGGAGACCTATTATCAAGACATCAACGTGCAGTTTGACAAGAAGTTCACTAAAGTCTTCAAGCTAAACCTTATGTACATGAACCAGCGCTACAACAAGACCGTTGTTGAAGGCGAAGGCGGCATGATAAACAGTCATATCTTTGTTGCGGAAGGAAAGTTCCAGTTCAACAAGACATTAACCCTGCGTGCCGAGGCACAGTATCTTACAACAAAGCAAGACGAGGGAGACTGGGCGTTTGCACTCTTGGAACTGTCAATAGCTCCAAGGTGGATGATATCAGTTCAAGACATGTACAACGTAACAGCAACCCACAAACACTACTATCAAGGAAGCGTCACATTCAGTCATAAGGCTCATCGCGTGCAACTCGGATTTGGTCAGACGCGCGCAGGCTACAACTGCTCTGGCGGTGTTTGCCGATATATTCCAGCATATAAAGGAGTTACACTTTCCTACAACTTCAACTTCTAAGGAGTGAATATTTTACTGTTACACTTCCACAAAACAACATAAAACATGAAAATAAGAAACATTATCATACCATCTCTCATTGCACTATTGGCAGCCTCCTGCTCCCCTATCGACAAGAACGACTACCTGATATATGTGGAGCCAGAACTTGTAAGTAGAGCAGTTTTGATAGAGGACTTCACTGGTCAAAAATGCGTTAACTGCCCAGAAGCAGTTGATGTTATTGAGCAGTTAGTGAAAGACTATGGTGAAGAGAATATCGTTGCCGTTGGAATACACTCAATGCCACTTGGCTTTGCCGGAACAGCAACAAACATAGGACTGATGAATGACGAGAGCAAGGCTTACGGCGAATACTGCAAAGTGGAGGAGCAGCCTTGCGGACTTATCAACCATGTCGGAGGACTGCAAGACCGCGACATGTGGCCAACACTTGTAAGCGAGGCAATAAAGAAGCAAGTTCCTGTTTCCATTGAAGTAAATGCACAAGCAAAAAACAGTACAGACATTGACATAACAACAATCTGCACTCCTTCAAACGCCACGGCAATAGACGCAAAACTACAGTTATGGTTGATAGAAGATAGCATCAAAGCCATGCAGTCGATGCCTGACGGCACAGTAAACCGCGAATATATACACAATCATGTTTTCCGCTCTTCAATAAACGGAATGGGCGGTGAAGCAGTAAAAATATCTGGTGTTGAACTAAAAAAGAACCACACTTTTACCTTGTCGAGCAATTGGGTTCCAAAGAATTGTTCCGTGGTAGCGTTCCTTTATAACGACAACGAAGGTGTGATTCAGGTTACAAAGGCAAAGGTGAAGACTGAAGCAAAGGCCAATGACTGAAGACTAATGACAGATGACTAATGAGATAAAATAATAATAAAAATTAAATATGAAGAAACTTTATTCTCTTGCGCTTTGCCTTATCATGGGTTTAAGTGCTTTTGCACAGGTTGACGAAACCTTTGTGTTCACAGATGCCGCTGGCAATGTTATCCCTAATGGCTCTACTATCACAGTTAAAAACTATGAGGAAGACCCATTTGAAGGAACAACAATGTTTCCTTCTGGGCTGTATGTGAAGAACAATAGCAATGCCAATGCTTACGCCGGTATGACAGTTAATATAACTAAAATGGACAATGGTAAAGTACAACACTGTTTCCCTGGAACATGCCAAATGTATGAATCAGCACAAAAAGTTGTAAGAGAAGATGCTAAAGGAATAAAAGTTGGCGAGAATCAAAGCATTCAGTCTGAATGGATACCAGCAAGCAAGGGAACCTGCACAGTCATTTACACCATCCGAGTTATGGAGCAAACAAAGCCAATGCCTCCTACGTACGATGAGAAGGCGGAATGTGCCTCTGTAACAGTGAACTATGTTTACGATGATAGCTCTGTATTAAGCATCAGCGATATAAATGCCGACAAGACTGTAAAGAGCAACACTCTCGTTAACATCGCCGGCCAAAAGGTTAACAACAACTACAAGGGCGTTGTCGTAAAGAATGGCAAGAAAGTTTTGGTAAAATAAAGAATGTATATGAACATTAAGAATATTCGCGCTATTGCTATATGTTTTTTTATGGCAATAGCTACGTTTGTGTATGCAGCAGACCGTCCCGTCATCAAGCCTTACACTATCTCAGGCAGAGCATTACAGAAGATGTCCGACAATGGTCTGTGGGCTTTAGGCTGGGGCGCAGAGTCCGAGCAACTGTCGCCAGTACTCATCGACATAGCCAAGAACAAGTCTATCCTCTTGCAGACAGATTCAGAGATACAGACCAAAGGAATGTGTCTGGCTTATGACGTTACCGACGACGGAAATATCGTTGTCGGCACATACGAGGCAAAGCCAGCATACCTTAACCGCACAACAGGCAATTGGACAAAACTCCCCTGCACAATGGTGTCTGGAGCCCTGCACGCCGTAACTCCCGACGGAAAGTTTGCTGTGGGCACAATGGCTAACGATGATGTTAGCGATGTGAAATACACAAACGAAAAGCCAGCGATGTGGGACCTTACCACAAACAAATTAGTGACTCCTTCAGACCTTCCGACAATAGATCCAGACGGCGAGAAGGTGTCAGACTATTATGTGCGCCTTATAGGCATATCGCCAGACGGAAGATACATCATGGGCCAGGTGTTGGCTTATCACTACTTTACATTTATATATGACAGAGAGTCAACAGAGGCAATAAAATGGAACTACATCGGCTACAACACAACCGACGGAAAGACATTCACAAAAAGAAACGACCTTATAGAGATATCTCCTGTAGGCATGAGTCCTAACGGCAAGTGGGCGGTTCTCGATGCTCGAGTAGAGACACAGGGCGACGAGTTTATATGCTCCGCACGCTACAATCTGGAAACAAAGAACTTAGAAATATACAGTGCCAAGCTTGACGATATGGGCATGAAGGGCGGCTGTATAGACAACGACGGAAATGTTTACAGTGCAACACCTGACGGAAGTCCTATCCGCGAGTTTTATGTTCGCAGCGAAGGCTACTGGTTCTCGCTCCGCTCTATACTGAAACAGCGTTACGGCATGGACTTTGACCTCGCCACAGGCTATACAAACACAGGAACTCCCCTCGCCGTTTCGTCCGACGGACTCACATTCATCAGTTTCGCCGACCCACAGTTTGGTGAGAACTACACGATGAGGATGAGCGAACGATTGGTAGATATATGCACGGAGTTGAACTTGCTAAACAACTACTCCATCAGTCCTAAAGCCGGTTCTATCTTCACAAAGCTCAATCAGATAAATGTAACATTCGACCGCGAGGTGGAAGTGATTGGCCAACAAACGGCAGCAACCTTTGGCGAATGGACATCAACGAGCACCAACGGTATCGTCTTAGACCCTACCGACGCGAAGACCGTTATCGTAACCTTCCGTAGCCGCACACTCGAGGACGGGAAGACATACACGTTCACCATCCCTGCAGGAACAATATGCATAAAGGGTGACAAGACAAGGAAGAACGAGGAAATCACTGCAACATACACCGGTCGTGCGAACGCTCCTGTGAAGGTTGTCTCAATATACCCTGCTGACGGCAGCGTGCTTGCCAAGATTGACAACAGCAGCAGCCCTATAACCATTGTTATGGACAATCAGGTAAAGACCACAAGCACTGCAAGCGCGGCACTCTACACTTCCGATGGAAAGAAAGTAACCTCGCTCACCGTGGCACACCAAGACAATGTTGTGCAGTTGTATCCATCAACAACACAATATCTCTTTGCAGGAGAAAAATATAAGGTTATCCTCGAAGCGGGAAGCGTATGCGACATCAGCGGTAGCGGCGACAACGAACAGATTGTAATAAACTACACTGGTAGCTATGAGCGCGAGATTTCAACAGACAACGCTATACTCTTCGAAAGCGACTTCAGCAATATATCTGCGTCTCTCGCCACATGGATGCTCTACGAGAACGACCATCGCACGCCAGCCGAATTCCCACAGTCATTGGAATTTGACGCTGACAATACTCCATGGAACTTCAGTATTCGCGACGATGATGACACCAACTACTGTGCAGCATCCCACTCCATGTATAATCCTGCCGGCAAGAGCGACGACTGGATGGTTATGCCACAGATATATGTGCCTGACAAATCAACAACCCTCTACTTCGATGCTCAGAGCTACAAGGCGGCTAAGACAGACGTGCTTAAAGTGGTTGTTTGGGAGTGCGACGATGTGATAAACACAATAAGCCAGGAGACATTCGCGAAGATGTCAAAAGAAGGTAAGACGATATTCGAGGAACGTCTATCACCAGGCAAAGATGAGAACACTCTTGCCGACGACTGGACGTGCTACGAGTTAGACCTTGCAGAATTCACTGGCAAGAATATATATATCGCTTTCGTGAACCAGAACAACGACCAAAGCATGATTTTCCTTGACAATGTGAAGGTTACACGCGATATGCCATATCTTCTGACACTCGCTAACAAACAGGCTGTGGTGAACGAGACGTCTGTAAAGATTAGCGGTAAGCTCACCGTCAGCACAGAGAGCGGTTTCAACGGCGGCTTCACGCTGACACTATGCGATGAGAGCGGAAAAGAGATTGACACGTTCAAATATACCACTGACAAGATACTTCCAGCAGGCGATGTGCAGAGTTTCGCATTTGAAAACCCTCTGCCACTGACTATCGGTGAGGACAACAAGTTCATCATTAAGGTATCATACGTTGAAGGTGGCAGCACAGTGAAGATGACAGACGAAGTGAAGAGCTCCGTGATGAGCCTCACATTCAATCCGACAAAGCGTGTCGTTTTGGAAGAGATGACAGGAACAACTTGCGGTAACTGTCCACAAGGCATCATCGTCATCGACAAGATGAAGGAGATGTACGGTCCACAGTTCATCCCTATCTCTATCCATACCTACGACGGCGACGCATGGGGCAGCGGCCTTAAGGACTACAGCTCATCCCTCGGACTGATGGCTGCACCAACGGCTATCGTGAACCGTAGCACCGAACCTCTGATGCCAATGATACAAGACCCGGAAACCTTCGAATATACAATGTCATACTACGGTTATCTCTGGATGGACAAGGTGGCTGAAGAACTCAACGACATGACATATATTGATGTGTCGGCAACAGTGGATGCAGACGAATCAACAGGCAGCTTCACACTGCCAATGACCGTACGCAGTGCCCTCAACGCAACAAACCTTAACCTCAACGTGTTCCTTGTATTCATGGAAGACAATCTGATAGGCCTGCAGCACAACTACTTCCCAACATACGACGACCCAATCTTTGGCGAATGGGGAAAGGGAGGACGCTATGCCCAGTCAACAGTGTCTGGCATAGTTCACAACGATGTTGTGCGCAAGGTTTATGGCGCAAGCTACAGTGGAACATCAGGACTGCTCCCACAGTCGATGGATGCAAGCGTAGAATATATTACCGATATTAAGGGCGAACTGCCAGGAACCTACGAGAAACTCGAAAACACTAAATTCGCCGTCATCCTCATTGATGCCAACACAGACAAGATTGTGAACGCCTGCGTAGCATACGTCAACCCAGCTGCGGGAATAGAAGAAGTGCAAAACAAGGCAGACAACATCAAGAACAACCAGACGATAGTGAACCTCGCTGGTCAGAAGGTCGGCAAGAACTATAAAGGCATCATAATCCGCGGTGGCAAGAAATACTTGTTGAAATAAAAAAGGAGCTCAAGAAAATCATGAACTCCTAATAAACCGATACAAACCAAATTTTATATATGAAAACTTTTATTAACGTAAAAAGCAGAATACTTGTTGCACTTATTGCACTATTATGTAGCGCAAGTGCTATGGCAGTAACATGGACACCTATCCAAATGGAGCAGGAGATTCAGGTTAAGGCATTCCAAAACGCCTACTATACCTTAACTCCGACAAAAAGTGGTACAGTGAAACTTCTTACCGTAGAAGGCGTAGGAGCTAACAGTTATGCAGTTGCCACTACATACAAGACCGAAGCAGACAGCTTAGTAGATACATCTTGGTCGTTTATTGACAATAGCCTTTCTTTCCAAGTTGAGGCTGGGAGAGTCTATTATATTACCCTTTTCTTCCCAATGCAAGACTGGACTTTCAAGGCTACGATGAGCGAAGAGTTCAAACTTGTGAGCGTAGCTCCCGAGAATGGCGGCATCTTCTATATCACAAGCAACAACAATGCTGCCTTCACCTTCTCAAGTTCATCAGTAACCTTCACTGAAGGCGAGGTGTTAGCCAACGGCAATCTCATAAAGATTTACAACTTCGACGACTATAACGACCTCGTAAGCAGCGGCATCTTCACCTATACAGAGGAGGGCACAAGTGGCGTTGTGAACTGGAACGGCAATCTCTGCGGACACTTCCAGGAGTCACTTGTAATTGAATTCATAAGTCTTACGGGACATGGCTCATACAATGTTCTCTACCGTCTTTTTGAGGAAGGCAAGCTAAACGCTGGCGACAAGATTAGCCTTACGCTACACGGCGTTAAGGACAATTTGTCAGGAAAACTCCTTAACGGTGACGGAAACCTCGAAGTGAGCTGGTCGTTCGCCGGCGCACCTACCGTGCTTGTAAAACATGATGTCCCGAAAACAATATACTCTTGGTACAATGAAGGCGACCTTTCAGGAGTAGCGGCGTTCACCTTCTCAAGAGACATCAAGAGTGCAAGAGCATTTCTCGAGATGGGACAGGGCGAGGGCGCTAACGACCTCTACCAAGAGGAACTTCCCGCCGAGAAAATCACTTACGACGGGAAAACTGTAGTAGTAGATTTCAGCGGTGTAATGCGTACTAAGGCAACAATGAACCTCAAGTATAATTGGGACTCCTTCTGCATTAAACTTGCCGATGTTGTCGATATAGACGGCAACTCAACACTCAGCGAAGACCAAGGCACTCTCTCTTCTTACACATTCTATGCAAAATATAAGGACATCTCTGCAAGCTTGTCATCAGAGTTCATTCCTCTATCAGGAACAACTCTTAGTGCTGATACAAAAAACATTGAGATATGGTTCAACAACAGTAATCTTATCACATGGGACGGCATCACCTTCACCTATTACACTGAAGAGGGTGGCGAACTCATCTCTCACGAAGTCTTTGTAAAGAAAGAAGACTGCACTGTTGAAGAGGATAATAACGAGACTGTCATCACGGTCAAAATCCCTGAAGGACTATACAAGGCAGCCAACATCCGTGTGGCAGTGAATGTTACAGGCTCTACCGATGGCACCGCCCACGTCATTACCGCCTACTACAACACTAATTTGTCATACGACCTTGACCTTACGAGATATGCCAACCCTCCAAGCGGATCAACAATCAGCTACCTGAATGAGATAAATCTCAGCATCGGCATGACTCACGCTATCAACAAGCGTATTGAATATCCTGTTATCGTCAAAGGTAAGAATACTGGCGTTACTGCCTATGGTACAATCGTTGACAACGGTATGATGAGTGCAAACATAGTTCTTGACGACATCTTTACCGCTGCCGATACTTACGTTATTACCATCGCAGAAGGAGCTATCGGCGACTATGTTTACGGCGAGAGCGGATACACTACAGGTCTCACAAACAAGGAGTGCACACTCACATATATCGTGGACGGCAAATATGACGGCAAGCCTGTTGATGTATATCCAGCAGAAGGTACAGTGGCAGCCCTTCAAGACTTCTCGTTCACATTCTTCCAATACACATTGGTAGCCCCAACATGGGACAACAACGCAAAACCATACATACAGAATGCTGATGGCGAGAAGACTTACCTTGAGTTCACTCCACAGACAGAGGCGTCAAACACTGTATGCATCAACCTCAGCGAGCCAATCTTGAATGCTGGCGAATACACTATCGTACTCCCTGCCGGCTCTGTATGCAACGGAACAACCGGTGACCCATTCGAAGAGGAATTCAGATTCACATACATTGTTTCCTCTACATCAGCCATCAACAACATCAACGAATGGAAGGGCAACGCTAATGTTTACGACATCAACGGACGCGCCTTGAAGACGAATAGCACTAAGAACCTCGCCCCAGGCCTCTATATCGTCAACGGCAACAAGGTTGTGGTGAAGTAATTTGTCATCCATCTCACAAAGCACAAAGTACTAAGTTTTAAGTACTAAGTATAAAGTTTTAAGTACTAAGTATGATTACATTTTGTGGTTTATAAAAATCGCAACCAATAAGACCAATCATACTTAGTACTTTGTATTTATCCTTATAACCCTTATTATGAAGAACATACTACTCACACTCGTCTCGGCAATCATTGCCACCACCTTGCAGGCGAACGACAAACCGCAGCTAAAGGTCGATATCAGTATGTTTAACCGTTCGGAGCAAGAAGTGAACGAACCCGGTTACGCATTCTGGCCGTTCAACAAAGATGTGAAGTCTCTGTCAGCCACATTTGACGGCATAACATTCACAATATCTCTGCCAACAGACGCCACTAACCAACTGTTACGCAGCAACTGGAGCAAAACCCTTATCCAGAATGCCGCCAACAAAGAAAAGAACGGGCGTCTGCTCAACGACGCTGTTGTCATCGACCCAGACCAGTTCGGAGAGTTTAACCTTACTATAGAAGGTCTGCCCGCGGGAAAACATACCATACAGACATACCATAACCGATGGACAGACCCCGCTAAATATGTAGGCTGGCCAATAAACGTAAAGCTTAATGGCGAACTGAGGCATACCGCAGTCCCTGTATCAATGATGGAACAGGTGGCGGCCAACGCAGCGATTATCGTTACGGAGTTTGAGGTAAGCAATGATGGCGAACCTGTAACACTGTCTTTCTACACTGCCGAAGGGGATGTAACAGACTTTGGCGGCAAGACCTCCTTCGACCGCACCCCACTACTCAACGGCTTTGAACTTAACACAGTAAGCATCACCGCACAAGCAAAAGACCCCTACCCTACTAACGGAAACATGCACACCGACTGCGACGATGGCACATGCACACTCTCTTGGTCGCCAGCCAACAGCCATATCATGCAGCACCGTTTATTCTTCGGGACAGACTCTGTGACAGTATCGCAGATGACAACGCCCACAGCAACCCTTTCCGCTAACGACACAACATTCACGGTAAGCGACATGTACACGCTGAACACCTATTGGTGGCGTATTGATGAGGTGGACGCAGAGGGCAATATAACCGTTGGACAGGTGTGGTCGTTCAAGCCTCGACATTTAGCATTCCCAGGAGCGGAAGGCCACGGACGTTTTGCAAACGGCGGGCGCGGTGGCACTGTCTATCATGTGACGAACCTGAAGCACGACCATTCGCCCGGCTCTTTCCTATACGGGTTGGTTGATGTAGAAGGTCCGCGTACCATCGTCTTCGACATAAGCGGTATCATTGAGATGGATTTCGGCTCCGTCTTCGCTGACCCTAACGTAACCATCGCTGCGCAAACAGCACCAGGGAAAGGCATCTGCCTGAAATATTCCAACCTAAACATCGGGTCTGACAATATCTGTCGTTTCCTTCGTGCTCGACGCGGTTACGGCGACACGGGCAACGCTATGGGATGCACGGGCGCAGACCATGCTATCATTGACCACACAACAGCCGCATGGGGAACTGACGAAACATTCTCCAGCCGCGGTGCAAAGAATATCACATTCCAATATTCCATGATAGCTGAAGCACTTGGCATTGCTGACCATAAGAACTATCCTGCAGGCACGAACCACGGATATGCCGCAACAATCGATGGAAAGATTGGGTCGTTCAGCCATAATTTACTCGTCAACTGCAACGGGCGAAACTGGAGCATGGGCGGCGGCATGGACGGAGAGAACCGCGCTATCGGGCAGATGGACATATTTAATAATGTATGCTACAACTGGTACGGACGCACCACTGATGGAAACTGCCATGAGCTGAACTTTGTAAACAACTACTATAAGATGGGACCCGACACGAAACGCAAGGAACTGCTCATCCTACAATACGAGAACGTCGGTCATCCATCAAGCACATGGCAAGCCTATGTCAACGGAAACATACGTGAAAACAAAGACCACACCATCACAAACGATGCACGCGGCGTGACCTACACCATACAACTTTCTAATGGTGACCCCGGCCCTTCTTACGAGCCTTTTGTAGATAAACCGTTCTTCCCTTCCTATGCCACCATCCACTCAGCGAAGGACGCTTTCAAGATTGTTACCAGTCAGTCGGGAGCTACAATGCCATGCCGCGACGACCTTCATCAGCGTGTTACACGAGAGACTATAGAAGGCACTTACACATTCGTCGGCAGCCGATCGGGGATTAAAGGCGAAATAGACAATGAAAAAGACTGCGGAGGTTTTGAGGAATTTCCTGTGGAGAGTCGTCCAGATGATTGGGACACCGACAAAGACGGTATGCCCGACTGGTATGAGACTATCACAGGCAGTAATCCCGACGAACCCGACAACAACGAAGACCCAGACCACGACGGCTATACATTATTGGAAGATTATTTGGATTTCATGGCACACCCATATATTATAGTTGACCACGGAGCCAAGTCGGCAACGATGGATATGGCACAAGAGTTCCGCGGATTTACAAAGAGTCCTACATATACCGTCAGCACAGAGTCGCCACT
>JABUUE010000031.1:16644-20590 GCA_021443335.1 Bacteroidaceae bacterium | reverse complement strand
GTTCGTCCTTCCGCATCTTATGGAATAGGAATCGTCAATGTTACGTGCACCGATGCAGAAGGCACTTCTCTTCAACAACGCGTCAGCATAGCCGTTAAGGGCGACCCTACGGGAATAAACTCCATATATAATTCCCATCCAAATACTCATGATAGCTACAATTTAGCCGGCCAGAAGGTTGGCGACGACTATAAAGGCATCATTATCAAGAATGGACAAAAGATAGTTGTAAAATAAATATTGGGGAGAGTATTACCACTCTCCCCAATAACTGCGGTCAAGACTGCGGTACATCACCGCCTCCTGGATATGTTTCTTTTCCACTGTTTCCGAATTGTCGAGGTCGGCAATGGTGCGTGCCACCTTCAGTATTCGCGAGTAGGCACGGGCAGAGAGATTGAATTTCTCCATTGCCGCCTTCAGTACTGTCAAAGCCTCGGCCGTAGGTGCAGCATACAATTGTATCATCTTCTCGTTCATCTGCGCATTGCAATATACACCTTTGTAATCCGCAAATCGGCGAGTTTGTATCTCCCTTGCTGCCACAACGCGAGCGCGTATATCACAACTGGGCTCACCTGGCTGCATCTTCGCGAGGTCGTTAAACTTCACATTTGAGCACTCTATCTGCAGGTCTATACGGTCAAGCAGCGGACCGCTTATCTTTCCAAGATAGCGTTTGATAGCTCCAGGGGTGCAAGTGCAGTCGTGAGTTGGGTCGTTATAGTAGCCACAGGGGCACGGATTCATGGACGCTACAAACATGAACTTGCACGGATAGTCGATGTTGTATGATGCCCGAGAGATGGAAATCTTATGGTCTTCAAGCGGCTGGCGCAACACTTCCAACGTCTTCTTGTTGAATTCTGGCAGCTCGTCAGCAAAAAGTATTCCGTTATGGGCAAGGGAAATCTCACCGGGACGTGCCACTGCCCCACCGCCACACAAAGCCACCTGACTTATGGTATGATGTGGGGAACGGAACGGACGCTGCGTCATGAGCGGTGATGACGAGGTGTTCAAAAGTCCCGCTATTGAATATATCTGTGTTGTTTCCAAACTTTCCGCAAGAGTCAGGGGCGGCAGTATCGACGGCAAACGCTTTGCCATCATGGACTTTCCACTGCCCGGCGGACCAATCAAAATCATATTATGTCCACCAGCCGCCGCCACCTCCATGGCACGCTTCACTACCTGCTGTCCTTTCACATCCGAGAAATCCACATCAAAGGCAGCCTGTTGTTCACTAAACTCCTTCCTCGTGTCAACAAAAGTAGGCTCAAGGTGTCGCGGATTACCACTAACAAAGTCTATCACCTCCCGGATGTGATTAACGCCATATACATTAAGATTATTTACAACGGCTGCCTCTCTTGCGTTCTTCGCAGGCACAACCATGCCCTGAAAATTATGTTTCCTCGCTTCTATAGCCACAGGCAACGCTCCCTTTACCGGTTGTATTGTTCCGTCGAGCCCCAACTCCCCAAGGAAAAGGTATTTGCTTATAGCATCCTTTTCAACATGTCCATTGAGTGCGAGTATAGCCATCGCCACCGAAAGGTCATAGGCACTACCCTCCTTCTTCAGGTCGGCAGGCGCAAGGTTTATAGTATATTCCGCCATCTTTGGTCCCATGCCTATAGAAGTAAGAGCGGCAAATATTCTGTCGTGACTTTCTTTAACAGCCGTATCGCCGAGACCTGTCAGATGGTAGTAAGAGCCAGTCGTTTTAAACGCCTCTACGGTAACAATTGACACTTTAAGCCCATTAAGTGCTGCGCTGTAAGTTTTTAAAAACATACGTCTTGAGATTGTTTTTGATGGCAAAGTTACGAAATACCTAATATATAGACAAGTAATTGAACATTTTTCGTATAGAACAGAACGATGTTTACACAAAATTTGCTAATTTTGCGGCAATAATTCACAATCTTGACTTCATGAAAAAACGATTTATCAACCCGAAATACTATGCGACGCGCGACCCAGAGATGCGTCATCTGAACACTTTCGACGAGTTTCTTGAGAACATGGCAGAAGTTGCCAGAGACGATTTCCGCAAGATGTTAGGCTATCCAGCCACGGAAAACCGCAATATGGACGGCTTTTACGATTGGTATGTAAAAGCCGGGATGACGCATGTGTTCATGAACAATGCCGGAGACCCCTTCGGCGACACTTCCGTGAAGTTCTCTACCATGAGCATTGAGCGTAAGACCATAAAGTTCTTCGCTACGCTGCTTGGCATAAACGCCGACAATGTCTGGGGACTTATCACTGCAAGCGGCACCGATGGCAACAACCACGGCATATATTTCGGCGCGCAAAAACTTAAGAACGAGACAGGGCTGCTGCCAATTGTATATGTGTCGAAAGAGTCCCACTATTCCAATATGCGTCTTTGCGACCTTCAGAATCTTGAGGTGCGACTGATAGACTGCGATGAGATGGGGCGAATGAAGCCAGAAGCATTGCGCGCAGCAATATATCCTGGCCGTCCGGCACTGATGATTTATTCTATGGGCTCAACATTCAAGGGGGCTATAGACGACCAGGCGGCACTCAATGATGTAATCGACGACGTGAACCCGATTGCTGTCTATCGTCATGTTGATGCTGCCCTTTTCGGCGGCTATCTCCCTTTCACCGAATATCATGATATGGTGGATTACAACAAGTGCGGTTACCAATCGATAGCTATCAGTGGACATAAGTTCATCGGTGTTGACGCTCCTTGCGGAATGTTCATCACCACACGCTCTATCCTCGAGGCACAGAAATCATATACTGTGGGCTACCTCAACGGCAATATGCCTATGATAAACTGCTCTCGGTCGTCAATCATCCCACTAAAATTCTACTGGATAATTGACCGTATAGGCATAGAGGGCTTTTCAGAGCAGGCGCAGACAATACTTGAAGATGCCGACTTCATGCTTGCAGAAATGCACAGGATAGGCTGGCCGGCATGGAAAAACGACTGCTCAAACACCATATTCTTCAAAAGACCATCGGAGAAACTTACATACGAATACAACCTCGCACGCGGATACGACGAGCGGCTCGGCGGCGAACTTGCTCATGTCGTTGTCATGCAGAAAGTAACACGCGACATGATATCAATGTTTATCTCTGATTTAGAAAATGAGATTGATTAGTTGTTCACCTCGTCGGTAAGTGTTATCGACAGTGTTTTGGCATTAATGTCAGCCATTTGCTCAAAGAGTTTGATAAAGTTGGTGTTTCCCTTGGTACGTATCATGAAGTTTATGATGGTAACAGGCTGGGTGTAGTCGTAGCGTATATATTTGTCGCTTAGGTGGACATCATGCTGTTCGAAGAGTTTCTTGTACAGCGTTATGTCGTCTTCTAAACTGCCTAACTTCAATCGGATAATCTTGTTCTCCCAGATAATGTGTAGCTTCTTCTCGTATTTGTCAAGGGTTATGAGACAGAAGAGTATTAGCGCCGTCGCAATGGTGGAAATAATATACATGCCAGACCCCACAGCCAAGCCTATCATCGCCGTAACCCAGATACCAGCCGCCGTGGTAAGTCCTCTGATGCTTCCCTTGCTCTGTATTATTGCTCCTGCACCAAGAAAACCGACACCGCTGACCACCTGCGCTGCAATACGGCCTGGGTCGCCGTTCTTAAGTCCCATATACACCTGCGGAATATAGATTGATACGAGCATTGCCAATGTCGCGCCCACAGAGATGAGGGCAAATGTGCGCATACCGGCACGCTGTCCCTTGTGCTTTCGTTCAAGACCTATGGCAGAACCGAGCACAAATGACAAGAAAAGCTTGTAAGAAGCGTTTGTCAGATTGACATCTAAACTGTTAATCTGGTCTAAGAAACATGTGAAATCCATAGAATTAAGAAGGTTATGAGGTTGGAGGTTATGGGGTTGGAGGTTATGAGGTTGGAGGTTATGAGGTTG
>JABUUE010000031.1:0-15583 GCA_021443335.1 Bacteroidaceae bacterium | reverse complement strand
AAGTTTATGACTTGCGAACCGTGAATTAGAAATAGAAGTTATACGATATTGATGGCAGAATGCCGAAGAGAGCAGTCAAGGTGGCCTTCGTTCCCGACGGACGGTTGTTATCGTTCTTGAAGGTTATCGTATATGGATTGTATCTGTTGTACACATTATATATTCCGAAACACCATTCCGACGACCACTGCCTACCCTTCTTTGTGAAATGCTGACGCTTGTAGGTGGCACTGATGTCGAGGCGATGATAGGCAGGAGCACGGTAGCCGTTGCGCTCGGAATAGTAGTAGATGGTCTCTCCACCGATGTCGTACTTCGCACTTGGCACAGTGAGAGCCTGTCCCGACTGGAAAACCCAGGTGGCAGAGATAAGCCATTTCTTAGTCAAGTTGTACATGGCGGCTATCGATATATCGTGGCGACGGTCGTTAGAGGCGGTGTACCACTCTCCGTTGTTGATGCCCTCAATCTTATTCTGTGTCCATGACAGCGTATAACTTACCCAACCTGTCAGCTTGCCGAGATTCTTTTTAGCCATAACCTCAAAGCCATAAGAGCGACCTTTGCCCGCGAGTATTATGCGCTCAATCTCCACCTCCGAGGTGAAGTTCTTGCCGTCCTTGTAGTCGAGCACATTGTCAAGCGTCTTGTAATAAGCCTCCGCCGACAGTTCGTAAGCACCATCCTTTATCAGCTTTACAAAGCCAAGACTCACCTGGTCTGCCTTCTCTGGCTGGAAGATGTTGCTGCTCATGGTGTAGCGGTTGAATGTCGCCATCATACCATTGTTATATAGAGGACGGATGTTCTGACCAGTTCGGGCATAACCCAACTTGATACTCGCTGTTTTGTTTACCTTCAGATTGGCGGTGAAGCGAGGCTCAAGCGAGAAATAGGTTTTCACAAACTTGCCACTACTGTAGTTGTAAGTGTTGGTGATATTGCCGTTTTTGTCTATTTCATAGTATGGCGCACCGCCAAGCACCGAGAACATATTCAGTCTTACGCCCACATTCATTGCAAGCCACTCTGTTGGTTTCAGGTCCGCACCTGCCCACACATCGTTCTCCCACGAATGGCGTTCCTCCTGTCGCGTGAGGTCTGGGCTTATTGCCTTCAGCGAGATAAGGTCTGTGAATCTTGATTGTAAACCGTAATTCAGGGTGAAAACCTCCGAAGGACTCCATTCAAACGACTGTTTCAGTCCAACGTGCTTTATGCCAGCGTTGTATGAGTTGCTTATGTCTGACATGTCCATGTCGCCGTTAAGGGTGTAGGAGGAGAGAAATACGGAGGTGTTCATCTCATGCTTGTCGTTGAAGGCGTGCCAGTAGCGTATGTTGCCGAGAGTGTTTCCCCATCCCGACTGCATAAGGTCGTCAAGCCCCATGTTGTCCCTGCCGCGGAAGAAGCTCACAAAAAGGCGGTTGTCATCGTTGAAGTCGAAGTTTATTTTCGCGTTGATGTCATAGAAGTTCATCGTTGTTCCCCTGTACTTCTTGATAAGCTTGAGGAAGACATCAAAGTATGTTCTTCGCGCAGCCACAAAGGCAGCAATCTTCTTGCTGATGGGGATGTCGGCACTTAGCTTCGCCGATAGTATGCCCACAGTGCCGGCAAGCGAGAACTTAGGCTGCGCCTTTTTGGTTACGACATTCAACACCGACGAGGTACCGCCGCCGAACTGCGCTGGAGGAGTACCCTTGTAAAGATTTGCGGAAGCCAATACAGCGTCGTTGAAGGTAGAGAAAAGTCCCATCAAGTGGCCCGCGTTATATACTGTTGCGTCGTCGAGAAGGATATTGTTCTGTCCAGTGGTGCCGCCTCTTACCTGAAAGCCGCTACTTGCGTCGCTCTCCGCCTTGACGCCCGGAAGCAACTGAAGGGAACGGATGATGTCCCTTTCGCCAAAAAGCGACGGCAGTTTCTGCATATCCTTCAGCTGCACATTCTCCGTACCTATCTCCGCACTATTTAGCTTTTTTGCACTCGATGTCACCACCACCTCTTCTAACCTATGCGTCTGCTTTATGCTGTCTGTATTATCTTCCCCTATAGCGGTGGCTGACAGCGAAGCCATAAACAATATAATCGATAACAATATTCTCATTGATAAAGTCTTTTTACCCAAATTTTGCGTCATTAATGGCGGCAAAGTTACGATTAAGCGAGGACAATAGCAAGCAAAAATGAAAGAAATTTCATTTTTGCTTGTATTGTTGAGCGTGAGTAACTTATGTAAAGTTACGATTAACTGAGAAAATACGCAAATTTAATGGAACTTTATTGCATTTTCTCTCGCTTAATCTTTACTTTAACCTTCTGTTTAAGTTACTTTTGCTCGGAAAAGCAAATTAAAGTAAACTTTATTTGCATTTTCTCTCGCTTAATCGTAACTTTGCTCCCCAAATAAACCATAAAAATTACGATTATGCTTTTCGACCAAATCAGTAACGACATCAAGGATGCCATGAAGGCTCGCGACAAGGTGCGCCTTGAAACCCTGCGTAACATAAAGAAAGTTTTTCTTGAGGCAAAGACTGCCCCTGGTTCTAACGGCACTCTTGAGGATGCCGACGCATTGAAGATTCTCGCTAAACTCGCCAAGCAAGGCAAGGAATCTGCACTTACATTCAGTCAGGCCAACCGTCCCGACCTTGCGGAGGGCGAACTTGCGCAGGTGGCTGTCATTGAGGAATATCTGCCGAAACAGTTGACTGAGGATGAAATACGCGAGGCAGTGAAGGCTATCATCGCAGAGACTGGCGCAACATCTATGAAAGAAATGGGCAAGGTGATGGGCGTTGCCAGCAAACAGCTTGCGGGAAAGGCCGACGGAAGAGTAATCTCCGCCATTGTAAAGGAGTGTTTGGGATAGATGCTTTATGAAAATAGGTGTCTTTTGTTCCGCAAACAACAATATCGCGGATATTTATTTTGAAAAAACGAAGGAACTCGGCAGATGGATGGGCGAGAACCACCATACATTAGTCTATGGCGGCTGCAACAGCGGACTAATGGAGTGTGTGGCAGAGGCAGTGAAAGGTGCTAACGGCACAGTTATCGGCGTTGTTCCTACGATATTGGAGAAACATGGCAGGATTAGCGACTTTGTTGATGTGGCTGTTCACACAGACAACCTGTCAGACCGCAAGGACCTTCTGCTTGCCCACAGCGATGTTATCATAGCTCTCCCGGGCGGCATCGGAACGCTTGACGAAATATTCACCGTTGCCGCCGCCCACACTATCGGCTATCACGCAAAGAAGGTCATACTCTACAACATCGAGCATTTCTATGACAGCCTAATAGCATTGCTCAACGACTTGAAAGAAAAGAACATGGTGCGTGGCTCATGGGAGGACAAAATCCTATGTGCCAACACTTTTGAGGAGCTTATTGAAAGCCTTCAAAGACTGTAAAGTAGTAAGTTACAAGTACAAAAAGTTATTAAAACGTCGTTTTTGCTTACACTTTGACATTTCTGCGTTGTACAATATTTGGCATCAATTAGAGTTAAACGCAGGGCAATTTTGCGAGAAAAGGGATGGTTTGGGGGTAAATAATAAGCAAACGAGATAAAAGTCCCACGAAACTTAATCGTTTCTCATAGCAAAACGCATCGAAAATCATAGGAATATTGCACAAAAATCACTGCTTTTGCGGCCGAAAAGCAGTGATTTTACAGGTGATTATATATGTAAAAAAATGCAACCGTCTCATAATGAAACGGTTGCATTTTTTGCTATTATTGCAATATTTTACGACCAACTACGAGTTGGTTTCATATAAGCGATTCTGCTGCGCTGCGAATTTTACAAAGTGTCAGTCTATTGCGCGTTTTGCTAACAAAAGTAATTCTACGCTTAGTCATTACTCTTCTTCTCCCCCTTTAGGGGGTTGGGGGGACCGACAGCTTATCTATGACTAACGCCTTTAATTGTTACGCGTGAGACACCTTGGTAGCTCACGCTCTTTTTGTTCTCAAGATACTTGATGAGTGCATCCGATGTGGTGATGTACAGTGGTGTAAGTTCTACGGATGCTAAAACAGGGACAGTAGAGCACACATAGTTGTTGGCTGCCACTTTGTATGTCTTCTTCAGGTTAAACTTCTTGCCGTCTTCAGTAAACAGCTTAACCTGATATTTTTTATTCTTGTCCATGCTGACAGTATATTTTAAGCCAGACACATAGGCAGGACCGTACTCGTCGGTTGCAGGCACTTGCTCGAGAGCCTCGACTATCTGCTCGCCAGTCATCTCAGCTACCATCAGCTCGTTGCCGAATGGGTCAAGACGCAAGATGTCGTTGACAGTGATATCTCCCGCCTCCTTTTCTGTGTAGCGTACACCTCCTGCGTTGACGATGCTTATGTCTGCCTTGGCAATGTCGCGCTGACCGTCAGCCATCAGGCATCCTAATTCTTCCTTCTCCACAAACGGTGTTGTGGCTGTTGCTATCAAGCGCTGGAGTGTTGGATTGTCGCTGAACTTGTCCAACATGGCCTTGACCTTCTGACTCACACCCGTAGCGTGTGCGATGCTGATGGTCTTGCATTTGCGGTCAACAATCTTTCCTTCCCTTATCTTCAAATCTACCTCGTTTATGTATTTCAGATTTCTTTCTGCCTGAACAAGCATCACTCCGTTGCGCACAAGACCAGGCACAAGGTCGTGTGAGTGGGCGCAGACTATCAAGTCGAACTCGGGATGCGCATCGGCGAACAGCGTGTCGGCCTCAAGTCCCATGTGTGTCAGACCTACATAAACATCACACTGCTTGCGAAGCCATGCGTATTTGTCTGCCGCAGCATAAGGGGTTGTGAAACTTATGCCCTTGAGCTTGTCGGGATGACCGTCAGGAATACCGGTGCTGTTTGTCTGCACCAGCCCAATAACTCCTATACGTACACCCTTGTGCTCAAAGAGTTTGAACGGCTGGAAATGCAGGCGCAGGGAGTCTGCCGGCTGTGCGTTGGCAGCAAGATAAGTACAGTAACTCTTATTGATAGTGTTTGCAAACGACTCTATGCCACCGTCACACTCATGGTTGCCCATCGATGACAGGTTGAAGCCTACGGCGTTCATCATCTCAACCATCGGAAGGTTGGGCTCAGTGTACATATCGTTGATAGGGTTGCCAGTACGATTGTCGCCTGCCGCAAATAGTAGGACATCTGGGTGTTCTGCTCTAATACTATCTACAATAAACGCTAACTTTGGCATGTTCTGCACGGACGAGTGCATATCGTTGATGGCAAGAATCTTAATGTCGGCATCTTGCGCAAAGGATGCAGACCAGCACATCAAGAAGAAAAAAAGAGTAAGAAGACGTGTCATAGTATTAGAATTTGAAGCGGCCCCCAGCCCCCTTCAGGGGGGCTGGGGGCCGGTTTATTAGAACTTGAAATAGTTCTTTGCGTTGTTATAAGAGATATCCTCAACCATGCGTCCGAGGTTCTCAATGTCGTAAGGGATGAGTCCCTTCTCTACATCAGTTCCGAGGATGTTGCAGAGCAAGCGACGGAAATACTCGTGGCGTGGGTAAGAGAGGAATGAGCGTGAGTCGGTGAGCATACCTACGAAGCGGCTGAGCAGACCGAGTACTGAGAGAGCGTCCATCTGGCGGCGCATGCCGTCGAGCTGGTCGTTGAACCACCAACCAGAGCCGAACTGAATCTTGCCTGGGCAAGAGCCGTCCTGGAAGTTGCCAAGCATAGTGGCGATAACCTCATTGGCGCAAGGATTCAGAGTGTAGAGGATGGTGCGTGTGAGCTTGCCCTCAGCGTTGAGTTCATTGAGGAAATGGCTCATCGCCTTTGCTGTTGTGAACTCGCCGATAGAGTCGAAGCCTGTGTCAGGACCAAGAATCTTGAACATCTTTGAGTTGTTGTCGCGGATGGCGCCATAGTGGAACTGCTGAGTCCAGTTGGCGTCGTAGTCCTGCTCTGCAAAAATCTTGAGCATGCAGTGCTTGAACTGGCGTATCTCCTGCTGTGAGAGTTCTTGCTCGCGCATAGCCTTTTCGAAGATTGTCTCTATCTGTGACTCTGTGTAAGGCTCATCGTAGAACTCCTCAATACCGTGGTCAGAGAGGCGGCAACCGTTCTCATGGAAGTAATCATGGCGCTTCTGGATAGCATCTATGAATGACTGGAAGTTGCTGATTTCCACGCCAGACACCTCCTGAAGCTGCTTAACATAAGCTGCGAAGTTGGTTGTGTTGTCAACAGCCATTGCCTTGTCAGGACGCCAAGCAGGAATCATGCGAATCTCGAAGTTGCTCGCCGCTGTCTGCTGGTGGTAGCGAAGGTCGTCAACAGGGTCGTCAGTTGTGCAAACGAGCTCCACATTATAACGGCGCATGAAACCACGAGCAGTGTAATTAGGGTCGTTCTGCAACTTGTCGTTACACTCGTCGAATATCTCGCGCGCAGTCTTTGGAGAAAGGAGCTTGTTGATGCCAAAGGCTGTCTTCAACTCGAGGTGTGTCCAGTGATAGAGAGGATTGCGGTAAGTGTAAGGCACAGTCTCCGCCCATTTCTCAAACTTCTCCCAGTCGGAAGTGTCCTTGCCAGTGCAGAAACGCTCGTCAACACCGTTGGTACGCATAGCGCGCCACTTGTAGTGGTCACCGCCAAGCCATAGCTCTGTTATGCTCTTGAACTTGTGGTCGTTGGCAACCATGGCAGGAATAAGATGACAGTGATAGTCGATGATAGGCATTTTAGCCGCATGCTGATGGTAAAGTTCCTGTGCAACCTCGTTGTCGAGCAGGAAATGCTCATCCATAAATTGTTTCATGATATTCTATATGTTTAAAATTAATGAAGTCTTGTAAGTAAGCTTGAATATGTACCTATTCGCTTGCAAATTTATGAAAAATATCGGATAAGCAAGACAAAGATTGTCAGTTTTCTTTGCAGTAAGCAAAAAAATTGATTTAAAGCCTCCTAAAAATACTTGTATATATGCAACTAAGACACTGCTATTAAGTTTTACGATAATGTCCTCTTGATGTGAATTGAATATAACCTTGGTCACGAAGATATTGCAATTGCTGTCTGATTTTATCGTGGACAAAATTATTGTCAGGATGCTTTGCTTGTAGCTCAGGGGTAAAGGCATACACTTGGTCAAGCGTGAAATCGGCGTCGGGAATCCTTTCAATGCATGATAAGACATCAATAATCCATCCACGACTGTTTAGATTGCCTTGCTTCAAGAACAGCGTTTTTTGATATAAACTCTGTACTTCGAATTTGTTTATTGGTACTCCCTCTTTGATTATGAATATCTTTCCACTCTGCGGAATACTTGCAATGTTTATATTACATCCAACCCAACCAGCACGACGAGCTGTATTCGATAAAGGCTTTCGTTTGAGTATAATCTCTGGAACGAAGTAATGATTAGGTATCAGTATCATATTTCGCACACGAAAATCCACATAGTGCATAAAGAAGAAGTTTGGGTTTCTGTCTGATGTGATGCGTTCAATCATTTTGTCATATTGTCCATCGTTGATTATATTTCCCAAATCTCCTCTCTTTTTATTTTTGCTTTTCAGTTCAAAATCATTGTGGCATGATTCGCAATAGAAATCGGCTACGGGACTATTATTGGCGTATTGGTGTAATCTTATATTTCCGCAGACAGGGCAATACATATTTCGTAGCACCCAATCTTCAGTAAGAACCCTTGCCATTTGAGACTTTTTGTGATAGCCTTGAATTAATTGCGAGTTGAATGTAAAATCCATAAGATTATTGTATTTAAGTTTCGCAATTTTAAAATTGCGNTTGCGAAGGCTAATGGCTAAAAGCTGATGGCTGATGACCAACATGACTTTCGTAAAATTTGTGGACTATGGCCATTAGTCATTAGCAATTAGCCTTCAGCCTCAAGTCAAGCAAGCTGCAAACTTGCGAAACTTGAATTACAGGTTACTTCCCAATTATCAGATGGCGGACAGGACCTACAGGGTCGCTCTTCGCATCACGCGTTTTCTCTTTCAGTTCCGTGCGGACAGTCAGTACCTTGCCACTATTAACATTCTGCTGGTCAATCACGCCGTCAAAAGCTGGGAGGTTGCGCGCTTCTATCTCATAAACATTTGATGCGCAGCGCTTCGGCGCCTGACGGTCGTTGGAAGGGCGCTCAACCATAATGCCGCCCAGCCTGACATCTGCTTTAACATTAGGGTGTTCTGGCTTGTTCACATTGAACTGAAGGAAGTAAGGCACTTCCATTCTGCAACCGCTGTAAAGTACAGGTACACCCTCTTGCATCTGCGTATTATAAATATAGGTGATGCGGTTGCTAAAGAGTTTGTACTGGTACTCTATGATATCTCCTGCCTTCACATCCGGTACACGCACATGGCGGATAAAATAATGGTCGTTAAGACGCTCGTCCTTGAAATCCCTAATCTTTCTTTTCTTCACCTTGCCGTCAACCTTGTTGAACACGACAACGCTCATATTGTGATAGTCGTCGAGCAAGAACATATCTTCCTTCTCATTGTATGTCACTATATCCATCGAAGCATACTCAGCGCCAGTGTCCTTCAGTATCTTGATGCGCACCTTTACCTCATACAAAATACTTGACCCATCTGGACTGAAATACTTCACCGTGCCAGAAGGAGCAAAGCCGTCACCATCGAGAGTACCACCGTTTAGGCAACGGTTCATAAACTCGCTGGACACGTTGTATTGCACATCTACCGACTTGTACAGCACTACTGCCGAAGCGTCAGGAGCATAATCTACACTGGTAAGTTCCCATTCCTCCTGTGAAGGTTTGCCAAATCTCCCATTCTGCGCTACGACAGTGCCAGCCATCATCAGCGCAATCATCAACACTAAAAGTACTCTTTTCATAGACTTATGTACTAACAAAAATAGCTCTTTAGAACGTATAGGGGAAAACCAAATAGTTCTTTAGAGTATAAGTTTAGGCTTAATATTGGAGCAAAAATAGTGAAAAGTTTAAACACAAACAAGGTTTATATACTAAAATGTGATGATTTAAGGATGTTTTCGCGCTTTTTGGCATAAATATATGCGAAAATATGATTGTTTAGTCATAACTTTGCAGTATAAATACTGCGAAATTAATATACCATTTATGCTTAGACCCTTAATAATCTCTCTCTTCAGCTTATTCCTTACAAGTAACGCTTACGCACAGAAAGCAACGGCTGTAACACAAGAAGTGATGGACTTTGTCTATCAGCAATCACGCACGCCACATAAGTTTGGATTGGTCGTTGCACCAACAACAAACAGGGAGAAATACGACTGTCCGACGGTGTTTCGCAAGGGCGACAAATGGCTGATGACCTTCGTGTGCTACAATGGCTCCGGCGGCAATGACGGTCGTGGCTATGAGACATGGCTCGCCGAAAGCCAAGACCTGCTGCACTGGAACATCAAAGGGCGTGTGCTTGAATATGCGACAGACCCTAAAGCATGGGATTTGAACCAGCGAGGAGGCTTTCCAGCCCTGATAGACCACAGATGGGGCGGCTCTTACGAGATGCAACAGTATAAAGGACGCAACTACATAACATATATCGGCGGCGCTGGAAGGGGCTATGAGGCTGTAGAACAGCCACTAAGCATAGGCATTGCATCAACCGACAAAGACATCGCTACCGCCCACCCTTGGGAATGTGCCGACAAGCCACTTATGTCATACAGCGACAAAGATGCACAATGGTGGGAATATATGACGCAGTACAAAAGTACCATCTACAAGATGGACAAGAAATGGTTTGGAGCGCCTTATGTGATGTTCTACAATGCGGGAGGCAAGGACGACACGCATCCGAAGGGCGAGCGCATAGGAGTGGCAACATCCAAAGACATGAAGAAATGGAAGCGATACCCGGGAAATCCTGTCTTCGCACACGACAGCGACGGCACAATCACAGGCGATGCGCAGATAGTATGGATGGACATTCCGTCAACAGTAAGCAAGTCAGGCGGCAAGGGAATATGGGTGATGTACTATTTCTCTGCCTTCAATCCCACACGAGAGTATAACGCATACAACACATTCGCCGTATCTTCAGACCTGAAAAACTGGACCGACTGGAACGGAGAAGACCTTATCATCCCAAGCAAGCCTTACGATGAAATGTTTGCACACAAGAGTTATGTTGTGAAATGGGAAGACACTGTTTACCACTTCTATTGCGCCGTAAACAATAGCGGACAGCGAGGTATCGCCGTTGCTACAAGTCAGCCGATGGGCAAAAGCGAGGTTAACTTTCCAGAGCCAGACCCCACGGGCAAACGAACAATCATAAACCTTGGCGAGGACTGGAAACCGTCATCGAAAGATTCTACCATTATGGGGAAGTTAGAGGATGGAAAATCTTTTAATGTCCCCTTCAATCTCGACGACTATTATGGCACTCACCAAGGCGAGCACGGCAATCTTCACGGCGAGGCAACCTTCGTGAAACACTTCACGCTAAATACAACAACAACCCCCAAACGCTACTTTTTGCGCTTTGAAGGTGTTGGAACATACGCCGATATTACCCTTAACAATAAACATCTCGGCCATTACGACATAGGCAGAACGGTTGAAACAATAGATGCGACAGAAGCCATAAACACAAACGGGAACAATATTCTTGAGGTCAAAATATCTCACCCTTCAAACATTACAGATATGCCGTGGGTATGCGGCGGTTGTTCATCAGAATGGGGATTTTCCGAAGGCAGTCAGCCGTTCGGAATTTTTCGTCCTGTAACGCTTGAGATTACTGACGATGTGCGCATAGAACCTTTCGGCACACACATCTGGGCGAGCGAAACTCTCGACTCCGTATTTGTTGACACCGAAGTGAAGAACTACTCTGACAAGGAGGTAACTTTTCAGCTCGTCTCAAAGATTGCAGAGAAAAGCGGCAAGCAGTTTGCGCGCATCACCGACGACATCTCTCTGAAAGCAGGCGAGAGCAAGGTTGTCCGCCAGCAAACGGCTATAAGCAATCCTAAGTTATGGACACAAGAAAAGCCTTACCTTTATACTCTCCAATCAATGATAAAGCGTAACGGCAAGGCTACTGACGATTATCCCGTGCAATTCGGATTCCGAACAGCACGATGGCCAAGCATTTATTATCAGAACTACAAATCTACCAAATCGTCAGCAGAAAATAGTACTACAATAAAAAAATCCCCCCTAAGGGAGGACTTAGGAGGGACTTTCCTTCTCAACGGCACACCTATATATATTAATGGTGTCTGTGAATATGAACATCTCTACGGACAGAGTCACGCCTTCCACAACGAGCAGATTGACGCTCGCATAAAGCAAGTGAAAGACCTTGGCTTCAATGCTTTCCGCGACGCACATCAGCCTCACAACCTTCGTTACGGCAACCGTCTTCAAGAGGAAGGCATACTTTGGTGGCCGCAGTTTTCCGCACATATATGGTACGACACGCCGCAGTTTCGTGAGAGCTTCAAGCGACATCTTGTGCAGTGGGTGAAAGAGCGCAGAAACAGTCCTGCCGTAGTGCTGTGGGGATTGCAGAACGAGAGCACACTGCCCAAGGATTTTGCCGAAGAATGCAGCAACATCATCCGCAGTCTTGACCCCACCTGCGGACGCGACCGACTCATAACTACCTGCAACGGCGGCGAGGGAACAGACTGGAATGTGGTGCAGAACTGGTCAGGAACTTACGGCGGCGATGTGAACAATTACGGCAATGAGCTGAAACGCACAGACCAGTTGCTCAACGGCGAATACGGAGCGTGGCGCACTCTCGGCAATCATTCTGGCAACGGCTATACAGAGGAAAAACAAGCAGACCTTCTCGAACATAAATGTCAGCAGGCAGAAAGCGTGAAAGATTCCATCTGCGGACAGTTCCTTTGGCTGCTTGGCACTCACGACAATCCAGGTCGCCGTCAGCCCGACGAGGCTTTCCGCCGCATCGACAAGGTAGGACCATACAACTACAAAGGTCTTATGTCACCGTGGGAGCAGCCCGTTTCCTCTTATTATATGTATAAGAGTCGCTACACTCCCTTCGAGAAAGAGCCTGTCTGCTATATCGTGCGCGATATTTACAATGGAATTAAGCCGACAAACGGTGTCATTGATTCGCTGCGAGTTTACTCCAACTGCCACGAACTATCTCTAACCGCTGGCAACGAAACGGTTGCAACTATGAGCAAGCCTTCAAACTCTTCTCTTTTTGTTTTCAAAAACATCAATGTAAAAGATGCCACTATTTTACGCGCTGAAGGCAAAGGGGTGTTTGACGAGATAGCTATCGACAATGGCAAGACAAGCATCTTCTCCTTGACAGAAGAGCCTATGGAGGATGCCGTCAAACCGTCAATGCTAAATAGTCCGTTAGTAAATATAAAAATAAACTGCGGCGGAGATGCCTGCGGAGAATACATCCAAGACCCTACAGAGATATTCCCCGCATCACAATGTTATGATGCAACACTACCTCTACCGGAAATTTACAAGACCGCACGCTTCGGCCGTCATAACATCGGTTACACATTCAATGTTACGAAAGGCGCAACATACGAGATAAAACTCCATTTTATAGAGCCGTGGTACGGTGCTTCTCGCTCGGAGCAATCAGACTATGAAGGCTTCCGCATCTTTGATGTCGCCTTCAACAACAAGACTGTCATCAACGACCTTGATATTTGGGCGCAGGCAGGTTTTGGAAAACCATATATCCGAACTGTAGGTTGGACAGCAGATGCTGACACGCTACGCATACATTTTCCCGAAGCGAAGGCTGGGCAGGCAATAATCTCAGCAATTAGCATCTCCCCAATATCGTCGTCAGTAAATAGTCAAACAGCAAATAATGACAAATTGTCAATAGCAAATAGTCCAAGGATTAATGACCTCAGCTTCTGGTCAAATCTCAGCAAAGACCTTATAGCTCAGATGCCCGACTCGCTTCTTCCGCCGAAGGCAGCATCCGCACTACAAGTTGAGCCCATAATAAATAAGGATAAGAAAGGTAACATAAAGTCTGTAACATACACCTACTCCGTTGGTGTCGCAAAGGTTTACGCCCTCCGCTTCCGTTATTGGAATGGCGAAGCGCCGCGCAACCTTCATGTCTCCGTAAAGGACAAGAATGGTGTCAGCTATGTTGATTCTGATGTTGCCTTCTTACAATCACAGATGAAAAAGACCAAACGAAAGATGACCAGCATCACAACAGGCTCACAAACAAATGCTGGCACCTATACCGTAACAATCACCGGCGAAGGACTAGACAAAATGGATTTTGACGCACTGACAATAGATTAAGCTTTACTCAATCTCATCATCATCACGGCATAGAGAGCGGCAGTCTCAGTACGCAGTCTTGACGAACCCAAAGAGACTGAACAGTAGCCGTGCTGCAAAGCGAACTGAACCTCGTCGGGATGGAAGTCGCCTTCGGGACCAATAAGCACTGTGCTTCGCTCAGAGTCTGTCAACAGAGGGAAAAGTTCTTCCTTCGGGAGGTCATGACAATGAGCTATGGCATAAAAGCCAGGCTTTGTTTCGGGGTTATTGGCCAAGACAAAATCCTTGAAGTCCTGCATATCATTCACTGCCGGCATCCACGCCTTACGACTTTGCTTGACTGCTCCAAGCACCTTGTTCTCTATGCGGTCAATGCGCATCTGGCGGCGTTCCGACAGTCGGCAGTTGAGAAACGAGAGCTCGTCAACACCTATCTCCGTGGCCTTTTCTGCAAACCATTCCGTCCGCTCCATCATCTTTGTTGGAGCCATGGCAAGATGAATCTGTCCGCTCCATTCACGCTGCTGCGACACAGTCTCAACAATGCGGTACATGCAGTGTTTTCCAGATGCCATTGTTATCTCAGCACGATGAAACGCACCTTTGCCATCAATGAGAAATATCTCGTCACCTACCTGTAAGCGCAGCACACGAACAGCATGCTTCGCCTCATCCTCTGGCAGCTCGCCCTTCATTGCTTCGGGCACATAAAAATATCTTTCTTCTTTCACAATCTTGTTTTTTTAAGGAGTTCAAGGAGTTCAAGGAGTTCAAGGAGTTCAAGACAATACTTGCCATAAAGCACTAAGTTCTTTAAAAAGCTAATCATACTTAATACTTAGTACTTAGTACTTAGTACTTAATACTTAGTACTCACTGCTTAAGCACCAACTCCTGGCAGTTCCTTCTTTCCTCTTGCACCAAGAGCCTCTAATCGTCGGCCTGTCGCCAAAATGCTTTGGCTGCCCTCATCTACTCGTTTCTGAACAGCGCCGAAAGCCTTTGCCGTATCATCCAGTTTCTTGCCGACATTGAGGAACTCCGTATAGAAAGCCGCCACACGGTCTATCAGTTTCCGCGCCTCGTCCATAATCTTCTCCGTATTCCGTTCCTGCAGCACACTCACCCAAGTGAGGTCTATGATACGCAGGGCGGCAATAAGCGTCTGTCCTCCGGCTATGAACACTTTCTTCTGAAAAGCCTCGTGCCACAAGCCTGGTTCTTCGCTCAACGCTAACTGCAAGGCTCCCTCTATCGGCACAAACATTATGACAAAGTCAATGCTCGTATGAGGCTTCACTATATAGTCGCTGTAACTCTTGCCACTGAGTTCCTTTATATGACTGCGCACAGACTCTATATGTCGTGCCAAAGCCTCCCTTTTCGAAAGTTCATCGTCAGCGTTCTGGTAATCCACATACGCAGTAAGCGACATCTTCGAATCCACGACCACATCACGATTGTCTGCAAGATGCAGTATAACATCAGGAATCATTCTCGAGCCAGTTTCCTCGTTGAGAATAGAGCGTCCGTCAACATCTTTCATCGTCTGCTGCACATCGAAATGCACACCGGGCTTCAAACCTTGACTTTCCAACAGCTCCGAAAGTATAAGCTCGCCCCAATTTCCCGATGTCTTGTTCTTCCTTTGCAGCGCGGTGCTCAGCCTGTTGGCCTCCTCCCCGAGCCTCGCATTGCTCGCCATCATCTGCTTGATGGTGTTCTCGAAACTTGCCACATTCTTCGCGCTTGCCTCACGATTCTCGTTCATGGACCGCTCCATACGGTTAATGTTCTCCCGGATAGGCTTGAAGAGTTCGTCCATCTTCTGCGTGTTCGCCTGCTGCAGTTCTCCACTTCGCTCTTTGAGAAGTTTCTCAGTTGCTGTCGTTACCTGTTCCTTGAACAACGTCAACTGCTGCTCATAACTGCGTTTCAGCTCTGCAAGCTCCGTTGTTCGCTGTTCGTTGGTGTCTTGCTTCAAATCCCTCATCTGCTGCTGGTGGTCCGCCTTCAACTCGGATATAGCAGTGGCGTGCTCCTGCTTCAATCCGCTTATTTGCTGCGCGTATATTTCCTTTTCCTCCGCCCGTGCCTTCTGCTCTGACTCAAGCAAAGCCTTACCCGCCGCACTCTTTCCATGAAATATAAGGAATGTTACGACAACGCCAATGCACAATCCAATTAAAAGATATAATATTTCCATAAGTAAGTGGACAAAATTATTTTTATAATGACTAAGTAAGTGGAGAAATATTATCTTGCACTCTCTTTGG
>JABUUE010000030.1 GCA_021443335.1 Bacteroidaceae bacterium | reverse complement strand
GTAATCATACTTACTACTTACTACTTAATACTTTGTACTTTATGACAGCTATTGTCTTGGACTCCTTGAACTCCTTGTAACTCCTTGAACTCCTTGAACAAAGATAAACAAAGAAAAACAAAAGAAATAAATGAAAAAAACATTCTTCTCTCTTCTCTTTGCACTGGGAATGGTGTGCGCCTTCGCGCAAGACCCAACAGTTATGACCATTAACGGCACTAACATCCCACGCTCTGAGTTTGAGTATAGCTACAGAAAGAATAATTCCGAGGGTGTCATCGACAAGAAGACAGTGAAAGAGTATGTTGACCTGTTCATCAACTACAAACTGAAAGTCGCTGCCGCCTACGACGCAAAACTTGACACGCTGACATCTTTCAAGAAGGAGTTTGCTGACTACCGCAACCAGTTGGTGCTGCCGACAATGATTTCCGACGACGATGTTGAGCGTGAAGCGAAACTCATATACAAGAACACTGCCGACCGCATTGGTCCTGACGGACTTATAAAGTGCTCACACATACTGCTCACCGTTGATGCTGACGCTGATGAGGCGAAAAAGAATGAGGTGAAGGCACGCATAGACTCTATCTACAACGCAGTGAAGAACGGCGCTGACTTTGCGGAACTCGCGAAGAAAGTGTCGCAAGACCCGGGCTCTGCAAAGAACGGCGGCAAGATGGACCAGTGGGTGCAGCATGGCGCATTTGTCAAGGAGTTTGACGAGGCTGCCTTCGCTCTTCAGAAAGGACAGTTGTCAATGCCTGTGAAGACGCAGTTCGGATGGCACATCATAAAGATGGACGACCGCAAGCAGTTTGATCCATACGACTCTCTGCGCACCGACATCTACCGCTTCATCGAGGCTCGCGGGCTACGCGACCAGATAGCAAGAAAGACTGTCGAGGAGCGCGCTAAGGCAGAAAACACTGACCTCAACACTCTGACAGTAGCACAGGCAAAGGCCCTCTCTGAGCGCGACAACGATACAAAGTATCTGCTTATGGAGTACCACGACGGTCTGCTGCTCTACGAAATGTCAACAAAGGAAGTGTGGGGCAAGGCAGAGAGCGATGTCGAGGGCTTGAAGAAGTACTTTAAGGAGAACAAGAACAAATACACATGGGACGCGCCACGATACAAGGGCATTGCCTACCACACCAAGACTGCGGAAGACATGAAGGCGGTGAAGAAGACCGTAAAGAAACTGGACTTCAGCCTTTGGGGCGAGAAACTGAAGGAAGTGTTCAACTCTGATTCCATCATCCGTGTGCGCGCGGAAAAGGGTGTGTTCAAGCAGGGCGACAATGCTCTCGTTGACTCGCTCGTGTTCAAAAGCGGAAAGCCAGCAAAAGTAATTAAGAACTATCCTTACAGGGATGTCTGCGGAAAGGTAATCAAAACACCTGAGACATACGAGGATGTCAAGGGTCAGGTGGTTTCAGACTATCAGGAATATCTTGAGAAGCAATGGGTTGAGGCTCTTCGCAACAAATACTCTTTCAGCGTAAACTGGGAAGAAATAGACAAGATTAAGGAGTAATGAGTTCGGTCTTGAAAACGAAGACCACGAATTTACCGTTCAAGAACACAGGGAGATAGGAATAGGATATGGTGAATAATATGAAAAAACAACTATCAACATTGGTTTTCCTGCTGTTAGTCGTGCAGATGATGGCAGGACCCGTATCACGCCAGCAGGCGTTGAAGTCAGCACAGCAGTTCCTTAACAAGCGTGGCATAAAGGCGCCAGGCTTGAAGGAGATGATGCGCGCGCCATTAATTGGCAAAGCAGCAGAAACAACAAAGGGTGTGGAGGACGCTGCCGCCTATTATATATTTAATGTAGGAAGCAACGACGGTTTTGTCATCGTCTCTGGCGATGACCGCACAGATGCCGTGCTTGGCTACACCACAAGCGGCGACTTCAACGAGGTCACTATGCCCGACAATATGCGCGCTTGGCTACAAGGCTATGCCGACCAGATTAGCGCGATGGCGGCTGACGAGAAAGCATTGGGCTACAACCCGAAGGACATTGCTGGCGGCACATCGGCAAGGCAGTATGCTCCGCTGACCGCTGACGTGGATATTCATCCTGCCATAGAGCCCCTCGTCAAGACAAAATGGAGCCAAGGTGCACCATACAATGGGATGTGTCCAGAGGATACGTTAAAGGAAAAAAGCGTTACCGGCTGTGTGGCAACGGCAATGGCACAGATAATGAACTATCACAAATATCCCGCTGACTTTCCCGCAATTGAAGGATATACTACAAGGTCAGAGAATATTGAAGTGGGGAGACTCGATGGTGTAAGGAATTTTGACTGGAGTGCACTTAAGAACGAATACGATAATATAGATAGCGATGATGCGATAGCCACCCTTATGCGCTATTGCGGTCAAAGCGTAAATATGGACTACAGCTCAAAAGGCTCTGGCGCAAGCGACTTTGAACTGGAGAAAGCAATGACCCAGACCTTCAAATATAAGTCATCGACATTAATAACACGCACCGACTACTCGGCACAAGAATGGGATGAGTTGATATACAGCGAACTGTCTCAAAATTATCCGGTACTCTATTGCGGCAATGACGCAGAGGGCGGTCACGCCTTCGTCTGCGACGGCTATGACGGATACGGATATTACCACATGAACTGGGGCTGGGGTGGAAGCCCCGACGGCTATTACCTTCTTTCTGCTTTAGAATATAACGGAGATAATATAAAGGCAGGAGAGTTGATAAATGGCTTTGACATGCTGCAACGTGCGATGATAAATCTGAGGGTTGATGAAGCTGTTCATTTCTCACATTCAAGAACCCCTGTCTATCAGGATATTGTGTATGACAAAGAGAATAACGCATTGACGGTATTCTATACGAATATGACCTGTGCGACTTTTGACTATGATTTAGGCTTTGGTTACCTAACGGACAATGACAAGGTTGTAAATTTAGTGAACATCAAGACATCACACATTGATTACTACAAAGACGAGCAAGTAACAGTTGACCTCTCATCATTCGGAACACTTCCCGACGGCATATACCGTATGGTTCCAACAAGCAAACTGGTTGGTGAGGAAGAGTGGTACAACTGTTACGACAATAAGAACTACTATGTTGAAATTGTTTATTCCAACGGCGTGGCAACATGTGCAGCAATACACCCTAACTATAATCTCACGGTAGATATTCATCCATTGAATAGCACTGTCTATGCGAATTATCCGAACATGATATCTGCCACCATAACAAACAGCGGTCGAGAGAAGGTAACGAAACCTATAATTCTCAAATATTCACATGAAGATAAAGTAAATTATTCCACAACAAACGAAAAAGAATTTATGCCGGGAGAAAGTACTGAACTTTTATTTTCTTTCACCCCTGAAACAACAGGCATTTACACAGTCTCATTATTGGACTATTGGAATGGCAATACTCTGAACGACACGGTTAATGTAGCCGTAGTGGCAACACCGCAGGAGAATCTTAATGCAACAGTGTCAAACCCACGCTTCGTAGGGGGAAAAACTCCACGCCTTGAGATTGACATAACAAACAACGACGATTTCACGCACCCTGCCAGAAAAGGTAAGTTTACATTATTCGCAAAAAACAAAAAGGCAGATAAAGCCAATCGCCATGAGGTAACATTTACCATTGACACAATCGCTCCTGGTGAGACAGTTACCGCATACGGCAAAATACTGAGACGCTTGCACGACGACTGGACAGAAGTATCTGCTGATAGTTTATTACTAACACAGGGAACGGCAAATGGCAGTAAAGAGATACTACACACGATGGATAAAATCTCGCAGAAGTTCTACATCGCTCAGTTGTCAGGCTTCGGCTGCGCCAACTACTCAAGACAAGAGGCTCTCGACTTCTCCGACTGCGACGATATTATAGCATACACAGGAAAGGTGAACGAGGCAAAAGATGCTATCGTGATGACACCGCATAAACAGATGCCCGCAAATACAGGAATGGTGCTCAAGGGCACACCTCAGTCACGCTACGCCATAAAAGTAGCAGAGGGCAGCGTGACACCAATAGCCGACAACGACCTTGTAGCTACCACCAACGACACACCAGTGCCCACAAACAGCGTACTTGTGCTCGGTTGCAGCAATAACACTATCGGCTTCTATGATTACACTGGCTCCGCAATAACATCAGACCATTCATACCTGCCAAAGACAAAGACCGGCGGTGTAACATTCATGAATATTTTATGGGATGACCCAGCAGCTATCAGCGATGTAACCGTTGAGCGCAAGACCACAATTTCCGAAATATTCAACATCGCGGGACAAAAGGTTAACGATAGCTTCAAGGGAATAATCATCAAGAATGGTAAGAAAATCATTAACAATAACACTCTACCTTAAAACCCATAAACCCTAAAAAGCAACAAGTTAAGTACTTGCGAAACGTGAACAATATAATCATTATGAGAAAAATATTTTATGTGATAGCCGTAGCTTTAGCGGTTTGCAGTCTGTCATTAAGGGCACATTATTCGTCGCAGAACTCCATGTCTGGAGACAGTGTGCTGACCGCCTCTGAACAAAACGGAGTGGCGGCGAAGACAGAATCCGCAAAGCCTCAGAACGACATAAACGAAAAGAGCATCATCGACGAGGTGATATGGGTTGTTGGTGACGAGGCAATCCTGAAATCTGACGTGGAAGCCTTGCGCGCACAGTCTCAGGTGGAAGGCTATCAGTGGGACGGCGACCCAGACTATCGCATTCCCGAGCAGATAGCGATACAGAAACTGTTCCTCACCCAGGCTGCCATCGACTCTATAGAAGTGACCGAGGCAGAGATTGCCAGAGGTGTTGACCAGCAGATAAACTACTGGATACAGATGGTGGGCAGTCAGGAGAAATTGGAGGAGTACAAGAAGCAGTCGATAACGCAGATGCGTAAGGATATGCACGACGACTTCAGAAACAGACAACTTGAGGAGCGCGAACGCGAAGAGTTGGTGAAGAACATCAATGTTACACCTTCTGACGTGCGCAAATACTTCTCAAAGATAACCAATCCTGACAGCATCCCCGATGTGCCGACAACTGTTGAGGTTCAGATTGTCACTATGCAGCCGCGTGTGAAGCCAGAAGAGATAAACCGCGTGAAAGACCAGTTGCGCTCATACACTTACCGAGTAACAAGCGGAGAGACATCGTTCGCCGTACTTGCTCGACTATATTCAGAAGACCCGGGAAGCGCGCGTAATGGCGGCGAGCTGGACTATACCGGTCGTGGTATGCTCGACCCAGCCTTTGCCAGTGTAGCTTTCAACCTCTCAGATCCAAAGAAGATTTCCAAGATTGTTGAGACGGAGTTCGGCTTCCATATCATACAGCTTATAGACAAACGCGGCGACAAAATCAAGTGCCGCCATATACTTCTCAAGCCTCGCGTGGAGCAGGAGAATATCGACTCCGCAAAGTTTATGCTCGACTCTCTTGCAAGGGATATCCGTGCGGCTAAGCTGACATTTGACGAGGCAGCATCTTATGTCTCTGACGATAAGGACACCCGCAGCGCCTATGGTCTTATGTCTTTGCAGACTCGTGACGGCAACACAAGCCGTTTCCGTATGCAAGACCTACCTACAGAGGTGGCTTTGGCTGTGGAGAAGCTACAAGTGGGAGAGATTTCCCCAGCGTTTCAGATGGTAAACAATAGAGGAAAGACGGTTTGTGCCATCGTAAAACTGAAGTCGCGCAATCCTGCCCACAAGGCAAATATCCGTGAAGATTTCCAGGTAATGAAGGATGTGGTGCTTGCCCACGAGAAAGACAAGTTCATAGACAACTGGATAAGGGAAAAGATAAAGACCACTTATGTACGCCTCGGCGAGAAATACAAGAAGGGGCAGTATAAGTATGACGGGTGGGTAAGATAGAACCCACATCCCATAATCGCAAAGCTTGATTGCGGAAAAACAAAAGCCGCGCTATCTCAATACAGGGATAGCGCGGCTTTATGATGTTGTTATAACGGGGTTACGCCGTGTTATAACGGTTTACGCCTCAGAGAAATCGTCCTTGCCAACTCCGCAGAGAGGGCAAACGAAATCTTCTGGTAAATCCTCAAAAGCGGTACCTGGCTCTATGCCGTTGTCTGGGTCGCCCACCTGTGGGTCGTACTCCCAACCGCAAACATCACATACGTACTTCATAGTTGTATTATTTATTGTTAATAATTTATTAATGATTACTTATTGTTTTATGGAGGGTTCTACAAATTAGTGCCACCTTATCTGAAAGAATCAGTGAGGAGTTTAATCTCTATTCTTGGTGAAATCTTCTCGTAGAGGATATTATACACTGCATCCAGGATTGGCATATTGACATGAACATAGTGGTTTATATCCTTCATACACTTAGCTCCATAGAAGCCTTCTGCCACCATTTCCATCTCTATCTGCGCCGACTTCACGCTATAACCTTTGCCTATCATCGTTCCGAAGGTGCGGTTGCGCGAGAAGTTGCTATAACCTGTAACGAGCAGGTCGCCCATATACACGCTGTCGGTAACATCTCGCTCTAAAGGGTTCACGGCCTGTAGGAAACGGTTCATCTCCTGAACAGCATTGGAAATAAGCACCGCCTGAAAGTTGTCGCCATACTTCATACCATGACAGATACCTGCTGCTATAGCATAAACATTCTTCAGTACGGCGGCATACTCAATGCCTTCCACATCGCTTGAGGTCTTTGTCTTGATAAACTCGTTGGCAAGGAGGTCGGCAAAAGCCTCTGCCTTCTCCTCGTCGGCGCATCCCACCGTAAGGTAACTCAATCGCTCAAGGGCGACCTCCTCCGCATGCGAAGGACCGCCGATGCAAGCAAGGTTCTCGTAAGGCACATTGTACGCCTTATTGAAATATGTGGAGCAAGTGATGTTATCGTCAGGAATGATACCCTTTATGGCAGTGATTATGAACTTATTGTTAAGCTTCACCTTGACCTTCTTCAGATGGTTCTTCAGGTAAGGTGAGGGAACAACAAAGACAAGAGTATCGTACTTGTTGCATATTTCGTTCAAGTCGTCAGAGAAATAAATCTCTTCCGTCTCGAAATGCACACCTGTAAGGTATGACGGGTTATGATGCAGTCGCTTAAAATCCTGTATCTGGTCAGACCTGCGCATATACCATCCTATGTGGTGAGTGCTCCTCACCACAATCTTGGCAATGGCTGTTGCCCAGCTTCCACCACCAATAATGGCTATTTTACCGCAGTTAAACATAGGCCTCACCCCCAGCCCCTCTCCATCAGGAGAGGGGAGTAATATGTTTAGGGGAAAGTGTTTTTAGTCTTAGTACCAATTGATACCTATAATTCTCAATATCAAATGTATCTGCCGGAGAGTCTATTCACTCCCCTCTCCTGCCGGAGAGGGGTTGGGGGTGAGGCTCTGAATCCATCCCTCCACCTCGTTCACTGTCGGCTTCTGCATGTCCAGTTTATATTTCTTGAACACCTCTCCTATTTGCTGCTGCACGGCCTGCGCCTTCTTCTCCTTGAGGTCTGCAAGCAGATAATAGCCGCATTTGTTGAGAACAGGCACAAGTTCTTCTGCCACGCCTATCTCCTTCCATGCTGACACAGGGTCTTTCGGAGCTTTCTTCTCAGGCTTCATCTGTGGGAAGAGCATTACCTCGCCTATGGCAAACTTGCCAGTCATGAGCATTACGAGACGGTCTATACCGATGCCGATGCCGAATGTTGGTGGCATACCGTACTGCAGAGCGCGGAGGAAGTCCTGGTCGATAATCATCGCCTCGTCATCACCCTTGTCCGCAAGTCGCATCTGCTCTACGAAACGCTCCTCCTGATCTATCGGGTCATTAAGTTCCGAATAGGCGTTAGCAAGCTCCTTACCGTTGACCATCAGCTCGAAACGCTCTGTCAAACCAGGCTTTGAGCGGTGCATCTTCGTAAGCGGCGACATCTCAACAGGATAGTCCATGATGAATGTTGGCTGGATGAAGTCGCCCTCGCAGGTCTCGCCGAATATCTCGTCGATAAGCTTACCCTTGCCCATTGTCTCATCAACCTCGATATTGAGTTTCTTCGCCACCTCGCGAATCTCGTCCTCGCTCATTGGGTAGAGGTCATAGCCCGTCTTCTCCTTTATAGCATCAAGGATAGGCAGACGGCGGAAAGGAGCCTTGAAGGAGATAAGCTTACCGTCAATCTCCACCTCTGGCTTGCCGTTTACCGCTGTGCATATCTGCTCGAGCATCTTCTCTGTGAAGCTCATGCCCCAGTTAAGGTCCTTGTATGAGACATAGAGTTCCATACAGGTGAACTCTGGATTGTGCGTGCGGTCCATGCCTTCGTTGCGGAAGTTCTTGCCCATCTCGTAAACGCCTTCAAAGCCGCCCACGATAAGACGCTTCAGATACAACTCTGTCGCGATACGCATATACATATCCTGGTTCAGTGCGTTGAAGTGAGTGATGAACGGACGTGCTGATGCGCCGCCAGCAATATTCTGGAGGATAGGAGTGTCAACCTCCGTATATCCTGCGCCATCGAGTATGCTTCGCATGGTGCGGATTATGGTGGCACGCTTGAGGAATGTCTCCTTGACACCCTCGTTTACCACAAGGTCAACATAGCGTTGACGGTAGCGCAGCTCTGGATCATCGAATTTATCGTAAGCCACACCGTCCTTATACTTTACTATAGGCAGTGGCTTAAGGCTCTTTGAAAGCAGAGTAAGCTCCTGTGCATGTACGGAAATCTCGCCGGTCTTTGTGCGGAACACATAACCCTTGATGCCAATGAAGTCGCCAATGTCAAGGAGTTTTTTGAATACTACATTGTAAAGGTCCTTGTTCTCGCCCGGACAGATAGCGTCGCGCTGAACATAAACCTGTATTCTTCCCTTTGAGTCTTGAATCTCGGCAAATGCGGCCTTGCCCATGACGCGCTGTCCCATCAGACGACCGGCAACGCTCACCTGGCGGCTATTATCCTCTGTGGCACTCTCTCGTATATCGTTACCCTCCTCGTCCTTTCCGATAACAGGGAGGTCAACAAACTGTTCGCGAATGTCATCGCTCCATGCGTTAACGGGAAATTCTGCGGCAGGATATGGGTTGATACCCATCTGGCGGAGTTGGTCAAGGCTTTGGCGGCGACCAATCTCCTGCTCGCTAAGTTCTAATATATTCATCTTGTAATCTTGTTAGAATGGCAGATCGTCACTTTCGCTGCTACCAGCTAATGGGTCAACGGCTGGTGCTGGCTGTGCTGGTGCTACTGGTTGTGGCTGTACTGGCATTGGTGCTGCCTGCTGTTCAGGCGCTCCCTGCGCCGCTTGAGTGCGTTCAACCTTCCAAGCGTTCAATCTATTGTACCAACGACCTTGGTACTCCGATGCGTCAATGTCGAAGCTTACAGTAAGTTCCTCACCTGCCTGAATGTTCATACTGGCTATCTTGTCCTCACCAAATATCCTGAAACAGCATTTTCTTGGATACTGATCATGTGTCTCTATTACATACTCTTGTGATGCCCACGCGTTGCCCGTACGCTGGCTAACACCTGACTGCTTGGGCAGAACGGCGATAATTTTACCTTGGATATCCATATTATATATTTGATATTTAATTTATTAACCTATACAAATCTACTCGCAGGGCACAATGTCCCTTATAAAGCAGTGCAAAATTAGTCTATTTTTGTTATTAAAAAGAAGGAAAAAGAGAAAATTTCATACATTAATAAATAAAACTTGTTTTTTCTTGCTTCTTCTTGCAAAAATATGTAATTTTGTGCGCAAAAATAAAAATCTGATAACAATGAGAATAAAACTTTCAAGCGACACACTCAACAACCGCCTCGGCGCACTCGCAAAAACCCTTGGCGCAGGTAACAAAAACAGTTCAAACATCCTCAACTGCTTCCTGTTTCAGGCAAACGAGGAGGGACTGACCATTACCGCTTCCGATAGCGAGAACACAATGACAACAACCATGCCTATCGTGGAATGCGACTCCAACGACATGTTTGCCATAAACGCGCAGCTTATCATTAACGCTGTTAAGGACCTGCCCGACCAGCCAATAGACATCATTGTGGATAATGATACCAGAGCGGTGCAAATGAAATACGCAAATGGAGTTTACGACTTCATCGCCGACGACGCCTATGCTTACCCACAGCCACAGGCTATCGGCACTAATATCACCACCATCACTCTCCCGGCGCAGATACTCGTTGACAACTTTGAGCGCACTATCTTTGCCACTGGCGACGACCAGTTGCGACTTGTGATGAACGGCATATACTTCGACCTTACAGAAGACTATGCCGCTATTGTTGCCAGTGATGGTCATAAACTTGTTAGAAATCAGATATACAGTATTAAGACAGAAGCACCAACATCGTTCATTCTGCCTAAGAAGCCTGCCTTGCTCTTGAAGAATATTCTTAACAAGGACGAGAGCGAGGTGACCATACAGTTTGACGGAAGAAACGCTGTGTTCACCTTTGATGGCGGCGCACTCAACTGCCGTCTCATTGAAGGTCGCTATCCAAACTACAACTCCGTAATACCAAAGGATAATCCTTATTATGTGGCCATCGACCGCAAGTCGCTCCTCGGCGCACTGAAGCGTGTCATCCCGTTTGCGAGCGAGAGCAGCCAACTTGTGCGCTTGGATGTGGAAACTAACACCCTGACGCTTAAGTCTGAGGACCTTGAGTTTGCGACAAAGGCTGTGGAGCAAGTGCCTTGCAACTATTCTGGCAACAAGATATGCATCGGCTTCAAGGGCTCAGCGCTTTTAGCTGTGCTGTCCAACCTTATATTTGACGACATCACACTCTGCATCGGCGACCCAAGTCGTCCTTGCCTTGTGCTGCCATCAGAGCAACCAGAGAACCAGGATGTACTGATGTTGCTGATGCCAATGCTTCTAAATGATTAAAGGAATAACTCCTTGAACTTCTTGAACTCCCTGAACTCCTTGAACTCCTTATAACCATGCTCAAAGGGAAGAAAATAGTACTCGGCATAACAGGCAGCATTGCCGCTTACAAGGCTTGCCTGCTGATACGTATGCTTATAAAGGCAGGCGCAGAGGTGCAGGTGGTTATCACTCCTGCAGGAAAGGAGTTTATCACTCCTATAACACTTTCTGCCCTTACACATAAGCCTGTGATATCGGAGTTCTTCTCGCAGCGCGACGGCACATGGAACTCTCATGTGGACCTCGGACTGTGGGCTGATGCTATGGTCATAGCTCCTTGCACAGCATCAACACTTGGCAAGATGGCTAATGGCATTGCCGACAATATGCTCATCACCACATATCTGTCAATGAAGGCCCCTGTGTTCATCGCCCCAGCAATGGACCTGGACATGTTCAGTCACCCCGCAACACAGAGGAACATAGCAACCCTGAAGTCCTACGGCAACCATTTCATAGATGCTGGCACAGGCTTCCTTGCCTCCGGATTGGAGGGGAAGGGACGTATGGCAGAGCCAGAGGATATTGTGAAACACATCTCCCGAACTCTCTCATACATGTGTGCTAACATAAGTGATGCCGGCATAAGCTTAGACAACGATGGCCCAATTCTTGAAATGTAACGACACCTCTTCTACCACTAAAGGGAAGGAGCAGATACTCATCACCGCGGGCCCTACTTACGAAAAGATAGACCCAGTGCGCTTCATAGGCAACTACTCGTCGGGCAAGATGGGCTTTGCCATAGCAGAGGAATGTGCGCGCCGAGGCTATGACGTTACTCTTATCGCTGGACCTGTCGCCCTGCAATGCTCGTCAGAAATAAAAAGGATTGATGTAGAGTCGGCAATGGAGATGTATGAAGCTGCCACAAGTATCTTCCCGAAAATGGATGCCGCCATACTATGTGCTGCAGTGGCAGACTATCGCCCAGTATGCCAGGCGCAACAGAAGATTAAGCGCGAGAGGGACACAAACCTTACCATCGAACTGACAGCCAATCCTGATATCGCTGCCGCCCTCGGACAAATGAAGACCGACAGGCAGACGCTTGTTGGTTTCGCCCTTGAGACGAACGATGAGGAAACAAATGCCAACAAGAAGCTGAAGAAGAAAAACCTTGACTTCATCGTGCTCAACTCCACACGAAACAAGGGCACCACCTTCGGCACTGACGACAACCAGATTTCCATAATCACCGCCAACGGCAAGACCGACTATCCGAAGAAACCAAAGACAGAGGTTGCACGCGACATTGTCGATTTCTTAATCACATATCAAGAAACCACTTGTTAAGCAACTGTTTAAACACCTTATTATGCGTTATATCTGCTTAATGATAACAATGTTACTTTTTGCCGCCAACTCGTTTTCGCAAGAGTTGTTGGCAAAGGTTACCATTAACCATAACCAGATACAGGGAACAGACGCCAGCGTGTTCGACAACCTGAAGGAGACTCTTGAGCAGTTCATCAACGACAAGCAGTGGACAACCTTCCAGTTTCAGAAGAACGAGCGCATAAACTGCAACTTCAATATCACGGTAACCAAGTACGACCAGACAGCGGGACTATTCACCTGCACAGCTCTTATCCAGGCCAACCGCCCTGTTTACAATGCGGCATACACCACTACTATATATAATAATAAGGACAATAACTTCGACTTTACCTTCGCACAGTTCGACCAGTTAAACTTCAACGAGGAGACTCTCGACAACCAGTTGACTGCCCTCTGTGCATATTATGCATACCTTATAATAGGCCTCGACCTCGACAGCTTCTCGCCAATGGGAGGCGAAGAGGTGCTCCAGCAGTGCATGTACTTAGTGAACAATGCGCAGAGCTTAGAATATACAGGATGGAAATCATTCCAAGACGACCGCAACCGCTTTGCCATAATCAACGATTATCTCGACCCAGCAATGAAGCCTTTCCGCCAGCTGCAGTACGACTACTACCGCAAAGGCCTTGACGAGATGGTGAATAATGTGGAGCGCGGACGCACGGCGATAACAACCGCCCTCGAAGAAGGCTTGAAGAAAGCCCACGACGACCGCCCTCTAAGCATGCTGCCTATGATATGGACCGACTACAAGAAGGACGAACTCGCTAATATATATAAAGGAAAGGGTACGCCGAAAGAGAAGGAAAGCGTCTATGACATACTCTTCTCCATCAACGCCTCCCAAAACCCAACATGGGAAAAGGTTAAGCAATAACCGAAACAAAATCCCGAAAATCCGAAGCCCCAGAAACCCCGGAAACCCCGGAAGCCCCGGAAATCCCAGAAACCCCGGAAATCCCAGAAACCCAGGAAACCCCGGAAACCCCGGAAACCCCGGAAACCCAAATAACAAATCCTTTAATTATAATATTATGAATATAACTCTTGACATTACTAAGGCCAAGCAATTCTTGGCTGACGGTGCAGTAGAGGCTCTTGAGCCTCAGGTAAAAGCGGCTCAGCAAGCCCTTGAAGATGGCACTTGCCCTGGCAACGATTTCCTCGGATGGCTTCATCTGCCTTCTTCCATCACTCCTGAATTCATCAAGGAGATACAAGACTGCGCTAATGTATTGCGCGAAAACTGCGAGGCTATTGTTGTTGCCGGCATCGGCGGTTCTTACCTCGGAGCAAAGGCTGTGATAGAGGCTCTCAGCAACTCTTTCGCATGGCTCGTGGCAGACAAGTCCAACCCTACAATCCTCTTTGCAGGAAACAATATCGGCGAGGATTACCTCTCAGAACTCACAGACTACCTGAAAGACAAGAAGTTTGGCGTTATCAACATCTCAAAGTCAGGCACAACAACAGAGACTGCCCTCACCTTCCGTCTGCTCAAGAAGCAGTGTGAAGACCAGCGTGGCAAGGAAGAGGCAAAGAAAGTTATCGTTGCCGTTACCGACGCTGTTAAGGGTGCCGCTCGCACATGTGCTGACAAGGAAGGCTACAAGACATTCGTCATCCCTGACAATGTAGGTGGACGCTTCTCTGTTCTCACTCCTGTTGGTCTGCTGCCAATAGCATGTGCTGGTATGGACATCGCACAACTCGTTGCCGGTGCTCAGGATATGGAGAAGGCTTGCGGCAAGGATGTACCTTACGCAGAGAACCCTGCAGCACAGTATGCAGCTGTTCGCAACGCCCTCTACCAGAGCGGCAAGAAGATAGAGATTATGGTCAACTATCAGCCAAAGCTCCACTTCGTTTCCGAATGGTGGAAGCAACTCTACGGAGAGTCTGAGGGTAAGGACCACAAAGGCATCTTCCCTGCATCTTGCGACTTCACAACAGACCTTCACTCTATGGGCCAGTGGATTCAGGACGGCGAGCGCTCAATCTTCGAGACTGTCATCAGTGTTGAGCAGCCAAACAAGAAGCTCCTCTTCCCTGCTGACGAGGAAAACCTCGACGGTCTGAACTTCCTTGCAGGCAAGCGTGTTGACGAGGTCAACAAGATGGCTGAGCTTGGCACACAGCTCGCACATGTTGACGGCGGTGTTCCTAACATCCGTCTCGCAATGCCAGTGCTCAACGAGTACTATATCGGCCAGATGATTTACTTCTTCGAGATAGCTTGCGGCATCAGCGGCAATGTCCTCGGCGTTAATCCTTTCAACCAGCCGGGCGTTGAGGCTTACAAGAAGAACATGTTCGCCCTCCTTGAAAAGCCAGGCTACGAGAAGGAAACAGAGGAGATAAAGAAAAGACTTGGATAATATGTTTAAGCAAAACATTACAAAATATCTTGAGAAACACGGCTTTGAGGCATTCATGCCCAAAGCCGTGCTTTTTGATATGGACGGCGTGATATACGACTCCATGCCCGCCCATGCCTATGCGTGGAACAAAGCTACGAAGGAGTTCGGACTGCGTTTCACTGAGGAAGACACCTTCGCCCACGAAGGAATGCGCGGCGAAGAGGTGATAAGCAACTGTATGCGCGAGCAGAAAGGACGCGAAGCGACACCTGAGGAGATAAAGACCATCTACGGACGCAAGGCAGAGATAATAATGACCGAGTTCGGCGACCTACCGATGATGCCTGGCACAAAGGAGCTTATGCAGAAGCTTAAAGATGCCGGACTGCTGATAATTGTGGTAACAGGCTCCGGACAACCGTCAACGCTCAGCAAGGTTGTTACCGATTACGAAGGCCTTGTCAGCAGAGAGCTCATCATCTCCAGCAAGGACTGCACAAAGGGAAAGCCCGATCCACAGCCCTACCTTATGGGACTTGAGCGTGCTGGCAAGGCATTGGGCAGGACTGACAGCGAGGGAAATCCAGCCCCACTGAACCCTTGGGAAGCGATAGTTGTCGAGAACGCACCTATGGGCGTGCAGTCAGGTACAGGCGCAAAGATACTGACAATAGGCGTGAACACAGGCCCATTGCCCGACAAAATGCTATGGGATGCAGGTGCCGACATCGTCATCAAGCCTATGACCGCACTGAGAGATAGCATATCTTATTTGATAGGGACTATATAAAGGAGTTCAAGAAGTTGCAAGGAGTTCAAGACATTACCTGCCTAAGTATGAAGTACTAAATATAAGTACTAAGTATGATTACCTACTAAAAGCCAAAGCCAGAGCCAAAGCCAAAGCCAAACAACTATCGTCTTGAACTTCTTGTTACTCCTTGCAACTCCATGAACTCCTTATTACGCGATAATGTTTTCCGTAGTTGACATATAGCAAAAAGTAAGCAAAAAGCGCAAAAAACTTACTTTTTGCTTGTATTTATACGCAAAAAGGTGTAATTTTGCATCCGAAAGAAGTAAAATGTGACACATTGACTAACACAAAACTCAAAAACTACTAAATACATTAACACAATGAACGCACAAAACGTAATTAGCAATCTCGTTCAGAGATTTCCAAATGAGCCTGAGTACATTCAGGCAGTAAGCCAGGTTCTTGGCACTATCGAAGAAGAGTATAACAAGCACCCAGAGTTCGACCGCGCAAACCTCATCGAGCGTCTCTGCATCCCTGACAGAGTTCTCGAGTTCCGCGTTTCATGGGTTGACGACAAAGGCAACGTACAGACAAACATGGGTTACCGTATCCAGCACAACAACGTGATTGGCCCTTACAAAGGCGGTATCCGTTTCCATAAGTCAGTAAACCTCTCAATCCTTAAGTTCCTCGCTTTCGAGCAGACATTCAAGAACTCACTCACTACTCTCCCAATGGGTGGTGCTAAGGGTGGTTCAGACTTCTCTGCACGCGGCAAGAGCGACGCTGAGGTTATGCGTTTCTGCCAGGCTTTCATGACAGAGCTCTATCGTCATATCGGTGCTGACGAGGACGTTCCAGCAGGCGACATCGGTGTTGGTGGCCGTGAGGTTGCTTACATGTTCGGTATGTACAAGAAGCTCACTCACCAGTGGACAGGTGTTCTCACTGGCAAGGGACTTGAGTTCGGTGGTTCTCTTATCCGTCCTGAGGCTACAGGTTACGGTAATGTTTACTTCCTCCTCAACATGCTCGCTACTCGCAACATCGACATCAAGGGCAAGACTTGTCTCGTTTCTGGTTCTGGTAACGTTGCTCAATATACTATCGAGAAGCTCATCGAGCTTGGCGCTAAGCCTGTTACTGCTTCTGACTCTGACGGTTACATCTACGATCCAGACGGCATCGACCGCGAGAAGCTCGACTACATCATGGAGCT